>CAIWVZ010000328.1 GCA_903916245.1 uncultured Planctomycetota bacterium
GGAGATCTGACATGTCCGACGCGATCCAAGGTCGGTGCTGCACGTTCGTCGTCGACGGGCTCCTGCTCGGTGTCGACGTGTTGAAGGTCCAGGAAGTCATCCGCTACCAGGAGATGACCCGCGTACCCGGGGCTCCGCACGTCGTGACCGGGCTCATCAACCTTCGCGGCCAACTCGTCACGGCTCTCGACCTGCGCAAGCGGCTCGAACTGTCGCCGCGAAACGCGGCGGATCTTCCGATGAACGTCGTCGTGCGAACCGACGACGGCGCGACGAGTCTCCTCGTCGACGACATCGGCGACGTGATCGCGGTGGACAGGGACACCTTCGAACGTCCTCCGGAAACCGTCGACGCGGTGATTCGCGACGTCGTGACCGGAGTCCACAAGCTCGACGGGCGGCTCCTGCTCGTCCTCGACGTCGACGCGCTCGTCGCCTCCTCCGGAGCGGCGAGCCGGGACGGCGAAACCTGATTCGGTGCGGAACAAGGAAACCGGAGGCATCCCCTCCACGGAAAAAAGGATGGAAGTCATGTTCGGAAACGAAGGAAACGGAACCACGGCCGTCGCACCCGTTCGGGTGACGGAATCCCTCGAAGGCCTGAAGAACGCCCTCGAAGCGCTGCAAACCAACGTGATGATCGCGGATCCGGAGTTGCGGATCGCGTACGTCAACGGTCGCGCCCTCGCGACTCTGAAGATGATCGGCGGCGAGATCCGCAAGAGCTTCGGCGTCGGCGTCGAGGAGATCCTCGGCGGCTCCATCCATCGCTTCCACAAGGATCCGGGTCGCGTCGAGCGTATCCTCCGAGCCCCCAACGGACTTCCGCATGAAGCCGCGTTCACGTTCGGCAACGTGACCCTCGCGACGCGCATCAACGCGATCCCCGGGGTGTCGGGGCCTGCGGGCTACATCGTCGCCTGGGACGACATCAGCGACAAAATCCGCATGGAAGCGGAGACGAAGACGCTGCAGGCCCGCGAGAAGCAGGCCGCCGAAGATCTGAAGACCAAGGTCGACAGCCTCCTCGCCGTGGTGGATGCCGCCGCGTCGGGAGATCTGACGCGCGATGTCGCCGTGAAGGGTGAGGACGCGATCGGACAAATGGGCGGGGCGCTCGCCCGACTTCTCGGTCAGATGCGCCTCAGCATCGGACAGATGGCCCAGTCGTCGCAGGCGCTCGCGGCGTCGTCCGAGGAGTTGACCGCCGTCTCGCAGTCGATGGGTGCCGAAGCCGAAGAAACGTCGGCGCAGGCCAACGTGGTGTCGGCCGCCTCCGAAGAGGTCTCGCGCAACGTGCAGAGCGTCGCGACCGGTGCCGAACAGATGTCGGCGTCGATCCGGGAAATCGCGAAGAACGCCACCGACGCGGCGAAGGTCGCGGGTCAGGCGGTCAAAGTCGCGGAAACCACCAACCGCACGGTCGAAAAGCTCGGTGAGTCGAGCGCCGAGATCGGCAAGGTGATCAAGGTCATCACGTCGATCGCGCAACAGACGAACCTGCTCGCCTTGAACGCCACCATCGAGGCCGCTCGTGCGGGCGAGGCCGGCAAGGGATTCGCCGTGGTCGCGAACGAAGTGAAGGAACTGGCGAAGGAAACCGCCAAGGCCACCGAAGACATCTCGCAGAAGATCGAGGCTATCCAGTCGGACACGCGCGGCGCGGTCGAAGCCATCGCCAAGATCGGAGCGATCATCAATCAGATCAACGACATCCAAAACACGATCGCGAGCGCGGTCGAGGAACAGACGTCGACGACGAACGAGATCGGTCGCAGCGTGACGGAGGCGGCCAAAGGCACGTCCGAGATCGCCCACACGATCACCGGCGTCGCCACGGCGGCGAAGTCCACGACCCACGGCTGCCAAAACGTCCTCGGCGCGGCGACCGAACTGTCGAAGATGGCGTCGGATCTGCAGAAACTCGTCGCGCGTTTCCGCATCTGATTCGAGGTTCGCCGCCCCGGAAACGGGGCGGCGCTCGGGGAGATACCCATGAAGGCCCTGATCGTCGACGACTCGCGCGCGATGCGCATGATCCTCGCCCGGACCCTGAAGGAGTTGGGCTTCGACGCCGTCGAAGCCCTCCATGGCGGGGACGCCCTCGAACAGATCGCGGTGTGCGGTCCGTTCGATCTCGCTCTCGTCGACTGGAACATGCCGGAAATGGACGGACTCGAATTCGTCCGACATGTTCGCGGTACCCACTGCGCGGATTCGATGCGCATCGTGATGGTGACCACCGAGTCCGAAGCCGAGCGGGTCGCCGCCGCTCTCGCGGCGGGCGCCGACGAGTACGTCATGAAACCGTTCACCAAGGACGCACTTTCTTCCAAGCTCGAAATCATCGGCCTGGCGCTCCCGTAGCCCGCGGCCCGACTTTCAACTCCCTACGGATTTCCCATGTCCATCCAAACCGCCGATTTCGACTACGTCCGCACTCTGCTGCGTGAGCGGGCGGCGATCGTCCTCGAACCGGGGAAGGAGTATCTCGTCGAAGCTCGCCTCCTTCCGGTCGCGCGCTCCTTCGGGTGTGAAGGGCTCGGAGACCTCGTACGTCGGCTCCGTTTCGGAGGAGAAGCTCCTCTCGTCACCCGCGTGGTCGAGGCCATGACGACCAATGAAACGTCGTGGTTTCGCGACCTCCATCCCTTCGACGCGCTCGCGACGCGGGTCATTCCCGACACCCTGCGCGTGCGCGCGGGGGAGAGGCGCCTCCGCATGTGGTGCGGGGCGGCGTCGAGCGGACAGGAGCCGTATACGGTGCTCATGGTGCTCGCCGAGAAGTTCCCCGAACTCGCGGGATGGACCATCGACTTCCTCGCGACCGACATTTCGAGCGAGATGGTCGCCAAGTGCAACGCGGGACGCTACTCCCAGCTCGAGATGAACCGCGGCATGCCGACGCCGCTCCTGCTCAAGTATTTCGAGCGGGACGGACTCGACTGGAAAGTCCGCGACGAACTTCGCAAGCGGGTCACCTTCCGCACGATGAACTTGGCGGCCCCGTGGCCGTCCCTCGGAACGCTCGACGTGGTGTTCCTCCGGAACGTGATGATCTACTTCGACGTTCCGACGAAACGGTCGATCCTCGCGGGGATTCGCCGTGTGCTCCGACCGGGGGGATGGCTCTTCCTCGGCAGTGCGGAGTCGACGCTCGGACTCGACGACGGGTTCGAGCGCGTCACCGAAGGCAAGGCGGTCGTCTACCGCAATCGAAAGGACTGAATCATGCGTATCGAAACGGAGACCCTCGAACAGGTCGTCACCGAAGTTTTGGCGACCATGACCGGGGTCGTGGCGTCCCCCGTGTGCGATGCGCGCGCATCGACCGTACGACGTTCGGTGGCCGCCTGCATCCATTTGACCGGCGCCTATACCGGTGCGGTGGTCATCACCATGCCCGAAGAACTCGGACGACGCATCGCCGCATCGATGTTCGCCGCCGATCCCTCCGCGCTTTCCGACGGCGAGGTGATGGACGCGGTGGGCGAGATCGCCAACATGGTGGCCGGTTCGGTGCGGTCGGCTCTGCCGATGCCGAACGCGATCAGCCTGCCGTCGGTGTCGGAAGGCACGGGACTCCGCATGGATGTCCCGGGAAGCGTCGCCGTGGCGACGACCGCGTTCGTCGTCGACGGCGACATCTTCGACGTCGTTCTGTCCGCCCGCGCGGGCGAGGCTTGAGATCTCCCGTGCCGAAAATCCGTGTGCTGGTCGTCGATGATGCCGTCGTCGTGCGCCGCCTCGTGGTCGAGGCGCTGAACGGCGATCCGGAAATCGAAGTCGTCGGGACTGCGAGCAACGGCAAGATCGCGCTCGATCTCCTTCCGCAACTCGCACCCGACGCGGTCACCCTCGACGTCGAAATGCCCGAACTCGACGGTCTCGCGACGTTGAAGGCGTTGCGGATCGCCCATCCGAAACTCCCCGTCGTCATGCTCTCGGCGCTGACCGAGCGCGGCGGCTCGATCACGCTCGACTGCCTCGCTGCGGGGGCCTCCGGGTATGTCACGAAGCCCTCGGCGGCGAACATGGGTTCCGCCGTCGAACGTCTCCGAGCCGAACTCGCGCCGATGTTGAAGGCCTTCTGCGCCAAGGTGTCGGCCGCACCCGCTCCGCTTGTCCGCACGGCGCCCGCAGCACCGCACCGCCGTACCGTTCCGGAAATTCTCGCGATCGGCGTTTCAACGGGAGGACCGAATGCGCTCGCGGAACTGATCCCCGCGTTGCCCGCGGACTTTCCGCTGCCCGTCGTCGTCGTTCAGCACATGCCCCCGGTCTTCACCCGACTTCTGGCGGAACGACTCGCCGCGAAGTCGCGTCTTTCGGTCGTCGAGGCCGTCGACGGCGACCGTATCGTTCCGGGGAAGGTGTTCATCGCTCCGGGCGATCGCCACCTCGTCCTGGAACGCCGCGGCGACGACGTCGTCGCCGTCCTGACGCAGGATCCCCCGGAAAACTCCTGCCGACCCGCCGTGGATCCGCTGTTCCGTTCCGTCGGTCGTTGTTTCGGAGGCCGTGTGCTCGCGCTCGTCCTCACGGGCATGGGACGCGACGGCCTTCGCGGATGCGAGGTGCTGAAAGAAGCGGGAGCCGAGGTGCTCGTCCAAGATGAAGCGACGAGCGTCGTCTGGGGTATGCCGGGATTCGTCGCGCGCGCCGGACTTGCGGACGACGTCCTTCCGCTTTCGAAAATCGCCGCGGAAGTCGTCCGTCGCGCGGGCCGAGGCGCCACCGTTCCATCGACCGAACGACGCGGCGAAGCCGCGTCTCTCCGAAGGAGTTCTCCATGAAGATATTGATCGTCGACGATTCGAAAGCGATGCGCATGATCGTGATGCGCCATCTTCGTCAGGCCGGTTTCGGTCACCATGCGCTCGATGAGGCGGGAAACGGCGTCGAAGCCCTCGCCTCCGTGACCGCGTCCCGACCCGATCTCATCCTTTGCGACTGGAACATGCCCGAAATGAACGGACTCGAGTTTCTCACGTCGTTGCGTGCCCGATCGGTCGACGTGCCGTTCGGGTTCGTGACGACCGAATCGAGCCCGGAAATGCGGGCGACCGCGACGAGCGCGGGCGCGGCGTTTCTGATCGCCAAGCCGTTTACCGTCGAGATGTTTCAAACGGCGCTCGCTCCGTATTTGAACTGACAGCGGATTTTCTCCGAACCTTCGACCCCCGTGGCGCGCGTGCCTGTTCGTCCACTAAGGTGCGATCGACATGAGCGGAAACGATGACGACGCGGCGTGGCTCGAAGGGTGGATCGACGGTCGTCGGACCGTCGGCAGGGCCGTCGCGACGGCGTCGACGCGTTCGCCTTCCTACGATGACGGGCTGATCCACGGCCTGCACGACGGGGTGGTGGACGCGTTCGATCGTCGGCGGGGTGCCGACGCGCGGCTCCGCTTGAATCGCAGCACGGAGGAGTCCCGCATGAAGACCCGTACTTTCAGCCGGAGAGCGTTCGCCGCGGCCGTCGTCGCCGGGTTCGCCGCCTTGGTCGTCGCGCAGAGCATCGGTTCGTCGGAGGCCGTGGCGTCTCCGCCGCCGCCGCCGCCCGCGTGGCAGCACGCCACGCTTCCCCTGACCATCGCGCGCATGGACCGTTTCGACACCGAGTTCAATCAGGTGCTCGCGAACTCCGGACCGACGGCCTTGAAGACGTACGTGTTGAACCGCTATCTCGCGACTCCCGCCGCGGAGAAGGCGTTCATCTCCCAGTGGGTGGCCGAACGCGGATTGGCCCTCGCCCCCGATCTCATCATCGATTTCGTCCAGGCGACGTGCCTCGACTGCGACGAACATCTCGCCTGCGAGAGCGCGGCGATCGCTTTGGCCGAAGCCGCCGCGACGCCGTCGGTCAACTTCCCGAGCGGGAGCAAATCCCGGGTGGCGGCTCTCATTCCTCAGGCGCCGAATCCCCGGATCGCGGCGAAACTCTCGGCGGCCCACGCCGCGATTCCGAACTGATTCAGACGATCAGCGACATCGCGCCGTCGCCGACGCCGATGCGGGCGACGGCGTCGGTGTCGCGCAAGTAGACGTCCGGGGCGATCATTCCGCGCAGCAACGCTTGCGAGGCGCGGATCACGTGGGCGGCGTGGTCGCGCGATTCTCGGGTGAATTCCACGCGCCACCGCTTTACGCCGCGAGCGACGAGTGTCGGTGCGAGCAGCGCGGCGGACTGCCGTCGTGCGTCGAACACGGTGTTGCGGCAACCCGCATCCACCGTGACGGGATGGTCGTTCCCGTGGTGATCGCGCAGTGAAATCCGGTGGGACTCGCACGGTCGGCCGCACGTGCGGAAATCGCGGCCTTCCGAAAGAAGATGCGCGTAGGTGCAGTGCTCCGTGTGGAAGGTGGCGATCCGATGGGAGAGGACCATCGTCCATGCGTGCGCGGGGACCCCGTCGAGAAGCGCGTGCAGTTGGGCTTCGTCGAGATCGTGGGACGGCGTCAAGGTCGTGAACCCGCGTCCGAGGAGATGGCGGGCGGTGACCGAGTTGGTGACGTTCAGCGAAAAATCGCCGTGGATCGGTGGGGTACCGCGGCCGAGGCGCATCATGCCGCCCCAATGTCGAACGAGGTAGCCCGCGGGATGGAGATCGGCGAGCCGGGCGTCGATCGCTTCTTCACCGGGCTTCGTCACCCGCAACGTCGCGAGGTGGACGTCGAGCCCGTGGTCCTTCGCGAAAGCCACCGCTTTGCCGAGCCCGACGAGCTCCATCCAATCGAGTTCGACCTCGCGGCAATCGGCGTCGAGCGCCGCTTCGATGTGCGCCATCTCCCGGCAGAGAGGCACCACCCTCAATCGACCTTCGTCCCCTCGGAAAGACCCGAGATCCGTACCGACGAGCGTCGGCCAAACGGGTTCCGCCGCGCAGGCGTGCGCGGGGCGCGCCTCGAACGCCGCGTCGAGGGCGGCGACCAAGGCCCGTCGGATCTGTTTGAGCTCGGATACCGGAAGGTGGAGCCCTTCGGGGAGGCCATCGACGTCGATGCCGTCGAGTCTCCATGGCGTTCCACCGAAGCTGCCGAGCTTGTCGGCGAGAAGTTCCGCCGTCAGTCCGCGGCCGTTGGACGGAGCGAGGGGCGTTTCGCCGGAGGCTTCGACGCGCGAGGCTTCATGGACCGCGACGACGTGAAGAGGACGACCCACGGCGCCTTCGATGCGAAGGTGCACCGGGAGACGCCCTTCGGGCGGCGTGTCCGCGACGATTTTTTCGGTGGCACGCACGAGAGCCGGGTCTTGGGTGATCCACACGCGTTGCCCCGGACGTACGCGTGAGAGATCCGGACCGGGAGTTCCGAAGCCGAGAATCCACGTGTCGCCGCGGCGATCTACGCGGAAGATCGGACCGCCGGGCTCGCGTTTGTCTTCCGGGTTTCCATCGTCGAACACGACGCCCATCCCCGCGACGACGTCGATCGGTGCGGGAGCGGGGCCCGTGGCCGCGTCGCTCTTGCCGCCGAGTCCGGTCAGCGGCGAGGCGACCGTCCCTTTGGCGCCCGTGCGCGGTGTGTCGACGACGAGAGCCCCCGTCCACGGGCGTTCGTCGCCGCGTTGGGCGACGACGACTTCCTTCGCACCGACGCGCGTCACCGTTCCGATGCAGGCTCCGCGGTGTTTGGGGAAACGTCCTTCGACGAGCGATTGGTGGTCGGATCCCGCGAGAAAACCGTCGGACCACCCTCGCGTGTACGACAGGGTCATGTCGCGCAAATCACGATCCCACCGTTCGATCGCATCCGGGGTCGTCTCGGCTCCCCGGGCGACGGCGTCGACCCAATGTCGATACCCCGCGACGGCGGTCGACACGTATTGGGGACCTTTTTGGCGCCCTTCGATCTTCAAGCTCGCCACGCCGGCGTCCTTCAACGCCGGAACGGCACGGGCTCCCGCGAGATCCTTCGGCGAAAGCAGGTAGTCCACGTCGTACGTTTCACGGACGGTGCCGTCGACCACGAGCTCGTACGGCATACGGCACGACTGGGCGCACTGTCCGCGGTTGGCGCTTCGACCTCCCCACGCTTCGCTGGTGAGGCATTGTCCGGACCACGACACGCACAGAGCACCGTGGATGAAGACTTCGACTTCGATCGGCGACGCCGCGGTCAGGGTGCGTATGTCGGCGACGGAAAGTTCGCGCGGGGCGACGAGACGCGTGCAACCCAACGACGCCGCGAAGGTCGCGCCGTCGGGATCCGACACCGTCATCTGCGTGGACGCGTGGACGTGCAGCGTGGGGCAGAGTCGGCGCGCGAGCAGTGCAACGGCGGGATCTTGCACGATCACGGCGTCGACGGACGCGTCGGCGATCGCGCGAAGGATGCGTTCGACGGCGGGGAGTTCCGGCTCGAACACGAGGGTGTTCAGCGTGACGAACGCCTTCGCGCCGGCTTTGTGGATGCGGCGGACGGTGTCCTTCAGTTCGGCGACCGGGAAATTGGCCGCGCGTGCACGGGCGTTGAAGCCTTCGTCGAGGCCGAAGTAGACCGCGTCGGCACCGGCGGCGAGAGCCGCCGCGAGGGCCTCGCGGCTCCCCGCCGGGGCGAGGATTTCGGGGCGTCGGGGTGTGGACGGCGCGTTCATGGCGGGGGACACTCGAAGGACGCTAGCACGCCCGTCGCGTCCCCATGAAGCCTCACCCCGAACTCGCACGCCTCCGTCGCGCCGTCGA
>CAIWVZ010000329.1 GCA_903916245.1 uncultured Planctomycetota bacterium
CACCGCGGCGGCGAGCAGGAACGGCAGGAGCGTTCGCAGGAAGGCGCGCATGCGGGGGATCGTAGCGTCCGGCGCTCAGGCGCCCACGAGATTCCAGAAGAGCTTCGCTTGACGCCACAGCGCGCCGAAATCGCCGCTCAACAAACGCCCCGCCACATAGCCGGGACGTGCGTAATAGCGCAGGTAGGCACGCCGCGTCATGCGCTTCCAATCGCGAAGCGTGAAGCGACCCTCGACGGCTTCCGGGAAGAGGGATTCGTCGGAGAAACGCAACGCGGGATTCGCGACGACCTGATCGTGGAGCGCGGTCCCGGGATACGGAGCGGCGATATGGAAGAGCGGGTAGTCGGGAGCGAGTTCGCGCGCGAACGCTTCGATGTCGCGCATGTCCGATTCATCCGACTCCGGGAATCCAATCATGAAGAAGCAGGCGGTGCGGATGCCCGCTTCCTTCGTCAGCCGCATTCCGCGTCGGATCGCCGCCATGTCGATGCCCTTGTTCACCGACGCGAGCCGTGCGTCGCTTCCCGCTTCGACCCCGTAATGAATCAACGTGCAGCCCGCCTTCTTCATCAGTGCGAGGAGTTCGGCGTCCACGAGATCGAAGCGGGTTTGGCAACACCAATTCAGCGGCGTGCCCCGCGCGATCAGTCCTTCGCAGACTTCCACGACCTGCTTGCGGAGTACGGTGAATTCGAGGTCGATGAAATAGGCGTTGCGGACTCCGTGCTCGGCGACGGCGACGTCGATTTCTCGGAGCAGGCGCTTCGAGCTCCTGCGTCGAACGCCCGTACCGTACGTGTCGAGCAGACAGAACGTGCATTCCGAAGCACAGCCGCGCGACAATTCGAAAAGCGTGAACCGATCGCCCATGACCTCGTAGGAATAGAGGTGCATCGGAAGAAGATCGAGGGCGGGAAGTGGAAGGTCGTCCATCTTCACGCCGGGGCCGCGGGGGTTTAAGACGACGTCGTCGTCGCGTCTCCACGCCGTCGAGGGGAGCGACTGCGGATCCGATCCTTTCGCCCAAGCGGCGAAGACGCCTTCGGGCTCGCCGACGATCAGTCCCGCCGCTCGGGTCAGGCGAAGGATCTCCTTCGGTCGCACCGTTCCGTGGCTGCCGCATACGACTACCCGATCGACCTTCGCGTCGACCGCCGCGACCGTCTCGAGAAACGGACCGAGGTCGAGATGCGGACATTGCCATCGATCGAGACTGGTCGACGTCACGAACGCGAGATCGGCTCCCGAACATCGTTCGGCCGTCGCCGCGGGGTCGAGTTGTTCGGCGTTCGCGTCGACGATCGTCACCGAATGCCCGGCGTCCCGAAAAAGGGCGGCGCCGTTGGCGAGTTCCAACGGAGTCCACGTTCGGTTGTAGATGCGTCCCTTGCGTCCGATCGGTCGCATCTGGAACGGGTTGACGAAGACCACTTTCATCGCGCGGTCTCGCGGGCGGCCGACGCTTCGTGTCGAAGGAGGCGTCGCACACGAAGGACTCCGCGGATGTCTTCGAGGGCGGTCGCCACGATCTTGACGCGGCTGTCGTCGTCGTCGACCCAACGGACGGGGATGTCCTTGATGCGGTAGCCGCGCTTTTCGGACAAGGCGAGCAACTCGGTGTCGAAGAACCATGAGTCGTCGCGGACGTCGGTCACCACGTGTTCGACAACGCGACGGCTTACCGCTTTGAATCCGCATTGCGCGTCGCTGAACGAGGTTTTCAGCATCCACTTCACGAAAAGATTGTAGGAGCGCGAAATGAACTCTCGTTTGACGCCGCGCGTCGTCTTCGATTCGGGGAGCAAGCGTGATCCCGTCGCCAGGTCGAAGCCGTCGACCGCGATGGCGTCGACGATGTCGCGCAAGTGCTCGAGATCCGTCGACAGGTCGACGTCGGTATAGGCGCAGATGTCGGCGGTGCTTTCGGTCCACGCTTTTCGGAGGGCGCGTCCACGGCCTCGGAGGGGGAGGTAGGAGACTCTTACCTCGGGGTGCGTGGATTCGAGCCTTCGTGCGACCTCGAGTGTCCCGTCGGTCGAACCGTTGTCCGCGATCACGATGCCGCAGTCGTAGGGGAGCCGACGGGCGAGGTAGTCGCGCACCGTGGAAACGCTTCGTTCGAGGACATGGGCCTCGTTGAGGACGGGGATCACGAGATCGACGGTGGTCCGGCGGCGATGATTCACGGCGGGCCCTCAGACGCTCCAAGCGCGCGACGCGATGAACGTCGACGCGAGGTGCTTCGGGGAGAACGTGAAACTCGGCCACAGGAACACCTCGTTGGTGCACCAACATTCTTTGCGCGCGATCGATGCGCGCTGTGCCTCCGCGGCCTCGCCGAACCATACGTTTCGGAATCCGCCGTCTTTACGGATGTTTCCCACGGTGGGAAGCGTTTCACAGAGTCCGATGTCGCCGTTCGCGTGGACGACCCCGGTCATCCGACCGGCGGTGCAGGGCACGACCTGCGCTCGTGCTTCGAGGGTTTTGAGCTTCGCGTGGTGGAGCATCGGATCGACGATGCCGCCGAAGCGTCCCGACTCGCGATCGGACCAGACGGCGCGCAACTTACGCCAAGCGACGTCGTAGGCGGTGCGATCCGGCCCCGTCAACGATGGGTTCAATCGGTCGCCGCGAATGATCGCGAGATTGTGGTGTTCCATCGCTTCGCATCGACGATGGAGGTACTCCGTCAGCGGAATCACGTCGGGCAAGTTGTCCGAGGTCACCGTCGTGATCGCGTGGATGCGAACACGCGGATCGACCCGTTGCAACTTCGCGAGGGCGTCGTGCGTCTCCATCGCCTTCGCGAAAGAACCGTCGCGGCCGCGGAAGCGGTCGTGGCGTTCGGGAAGTCCGTCGAGGGACAATTCGATCACGATACGGTCGAGCGTCGATTCGCCGAGGACGCCCTCGACGGCCGCGACCGTTTTCTCCGTGAACCAACCGTTCGTCGGGACATACACGTTGCGCGCCCCGTTCCGCCGAATGAAAAGGCCCACGATCTCCGCGAAGTCGGGTCGAAGGAACGGTTCGCCGCCCGAAATGTTGAGGTTCTCGATCGGCCCGAGTTCCGACGTAAGTCGATCGAAGTCCGCGTACTCGAGATCGTCCGGGCGATTGAGACTCTTCCAATAGAAGCAGTGCTCGCACGCGAGATTGCAGACGGAGTTGATGAACACGATGAGAAACGGCGGCGACCCGATGGGGGCGTCGGCGTCGGCTTTCCGCGACAGCCGGACATGGCGCGCGACGCGGGAAGGCCAAGACGTGCTCATGCGGGAAGAATACCGCCCCGAGCGGCCGCTTCCCTCGTAACGTGCGCGCCGATGTTCATTTCCGTGCGAGTTCGTCGAAGAGCGGGAGCAGGGTGCGTGCGGAAGCGTCCCATGTGAATGCGACGGCCCGCGACGGTCCGTCGATCGCGAGCCGCTCGGCGTGTTCCCGGGACACGGCCCGCCGAATCGCGGCGGCGAATGCGGGTGTGTCGCTCGGATCCGCTTCGACCGCGAGCGTTCCCGTGACCTCGCGAAGGGCTCCGCGTCCGGACGAGACGACGGGAGTTCCGCAAGCCAACGCTTCGAGAGCCGGAAGGCCGAAGCCTTCGAGAAGCGACGGGAACAGCAGGGCGTCGGCGGCGCGCATCAGGTCCCCGAGTTCGCCGTCGGGCAGGTAACCCGTGAAATGCGTATTGCGCGCGACGCCGGAGGCTTCCGCGAGTGCGGTGAGCGTGTGTGCTTCCGAGTGGAAATGATCACCGGGACCTCCCCCGACGACGAGCAACGCGATCGGTGCCCCCTCGGCCTTGAGACGTGCGCAGGCGCGGATGGCGGCTCCAAGATTCTTGTGGGGGCCGAGACCTCCGACGGTGATGAGAAGAAGTCCGTCGTCGGGGAGTCCCGCGCGCCGGCGCCATTCCGCCCTCGCCCGCTCGTCCCGCCGTGGGTGGAACACCGTCGAGTCGAAGCCCTCGCCCACGACCGTCAGGGATTCCGGACGTCGCCCGAAACGTCGAGCGACGTCGTCTCGCGCGGATTCCGACACCGTGACGAGTGCGGACGCGCCCGCCACCGCCGCCCGGGTCTTCACCGTCCACAAGAGGCGTCCGGCGAGATTTGGAAAGACCAGGTGAGGAAGAGACTCGGGAATGGTGTCGTGGATGACCGTGATCGAGGGGAGGCCCGAGGGAAACCACGAGTAGACGGTCGGAAAGAAGATGCCGTCGGCGCCGCTTCGCCGCGCCTCGGAGCGGAAACGCCACAAGTCGAGGAGGGAACGGCTACCGGAGGCGGTCGCGGCGGCCGCCGGCGCAGTATCGACGTCGACGCGTACCACTTCGACCCCGGGGGGTGGGGGCGGGGTTGGAGGGTCCGACGTCGCGACCAGGAGCTTCCAGACGTGCCGCCCGGATCCACGCGCCAAGGCTTCGACGACGCCCCGCGTGAATCGGCCGTAACCCCGCCGATTGTTCCACGTTCCGCCGTCGATCAGGAAGCAACCCATTGTCCCGTCAGGTCTACCACACGCGGGAACGGATTGGTGTACCATTTCCGCACGCATGAGCGCGATACACGCAGTCACCCGCACCTTTGTCGTCGCCGCCATCGGCGCCGCCGTATGGATCGTGGTGGGGCTCGTGGCGAGCGATTCGCGGCCCGAAGGGGTTTACGTCTTCTTGAACGCCGCCTTGCCGCTCCTTCTCGCGGTGGCGGCGTGGTCGGGTTGGCGTGACCCGCGGCGCCCGTGGCGCTGGGGTGTCGCGGTGATGGCGCCGATCCCTCTCATCCATTTCGTCGGGTCGATGGGGCCCGTCGCTCCGCGGGTGTTCGTCGAGTCCGCGTCGCGTTATCCGGCCGACGCCGTGTCGTTCGCACTTTTCACCGTCGCGTGTATCGTCGCGTCGTCGGCGGGGGCTTGGCTTCGGACCACCGCTCCATCGGCGTCCGGAGCGAGCCGTCTTGGCTGAACCGGTCGCGATCCTTCGTGATCTCGAATCACGTCGACGCGCGGCGATCCGAAGAACGTTCACGCGATTCGATACGTCGGCGACCGCGGCCGGCTTCGGCGCGGCCTGCGCCCTCCTCATGACGCTCGTGGTCGTTCGTCATGCCTTCGGCACGCCACCGGACGAGATTCGACGGTTGTTCGGCCTGCTCGTCCATTACCTGCCCGGGTTCGATACGGAGGGATTCGGCCTCGTCGTCGGGGTCGTCGACGTCGCCCTTTTAGGCGCGGCGTTCGGGGCTTTCGTCGCGTGGTGCCGCAATCGCGCGCTGCGCTTCGTGCTTTGGAGGGCGCTGCGCGAGAGGGATACGTTTTTCCGCCGTCACGCGCTCGACGAGATCGGCTGATGCGTTCTCCGTACGACGTCATCACGGATCAGGTCGAAGCGGAGCGTCTCCTCGAGTCGACGCTCCGAAGGCTCAACGCGCGCATTCTCGGGATGACGCTCGGACTACTTTCCGGTTTGGTTCTCTTCGCCGCGACCAACATCCTCGTGCTTCGAGGCGGGGAGAACGTCGGTGCCCACCTCAAACTGCTCGGGTGGTACTTCCCCGGGTACGACGTCACGTTCTCCGGAAGTTTCGTCGGCGCGGCGTGGGCGTTCGCCGTGGGCTACGTCGGAGGCGCGACGATTTCGCGCGTCTACAATCTCGTTTCGGATCTGAAATTTCGACGCACCGACTCGGCGTGACGGAGCGAGACTCTTCGTCGCGTGATCGATTGGCGCCTCGCCGCGCATGTTTCGCGGAAACAACGTGGCTTCGGAGTCGGCTCTCCGATACCCTTTTGAACGGACATGACCCCGCCTCCGCGACAACCCCAGCATGTGATCGTCCTCGGCGCCGGCCCGGGGGGTCTGACGTGCGCGCATGAATTGGCGCGTACCGGCTACCGCGTCACCGTGGTGGATCGCGAGTCGTTCGTCGGCGGGCTTTCCCGAACGATCGTGCGCGACGGATTCAGGTTCGACTTGGGTGGACATCGTTGGTTCACGAAGAACCCCGCGCTCGACGCTTGGTTCAGGAACCTCATGCGCGGGCGTCTCGTCACGGTCGAACGAACGAGCCGGATCCTTTTCGGCGGCAAGTGGTTCGATTTTCCGATCAACGTCGGCAACGTTCTGCGCACCGCGGGTGTCGGCACGAGCGTCGCTTGTCTCTTCGACTGGTACCGAACCCGCGTCGCGAATCTATTCGACGGTCGTGCTCCGGTCACGATGCGGGATGCGTTCCGGAGCCAGTTCGGAGACCGGCTCTACGACATGTTCTTCCGGCGTTACAGCGAAAAGGTTTGGGGCCGTCCGTGCTCGGAGATGTCCGCGGACTGGGTTTCGCAACGCTCGAAGGGGCTTTCGATTTGGACCGCGTTGTCGAACGCGCTCCTGCGCCCCCGCGCGAAGGCGCAATCGTTGATCGAGACCTTCCTCTATCCGCGGCACGGCTATTCGGATATCTGCGAGCGCTTGCGCGAGGACATTCTCGCGGATCCCGAGAACCGCGTTCTCCTCGCGGCGGACGTCGAGCGCGTCGACGTCTCCGATCCGCTTCGTCCGAAGGTGCGTTGGCGGGTCGGCGGCGGCGTCGTCGAGGAGTCGGCCGACTACGTCGTATCGACGGTCGCGCTTCCGGCTTTGGTCGGAAAACTCGTCCATCCGCGCCCCCCGGAAGCGGTCGTGGCGTCCGCCGCGTCGTTGGAATTCCGTTCGGTCGTCTGCGTCAATCTGATCTTGGACATGCCGCGGCTTACTTCGGACACATGGGTCTACTGCCACGACGAGGGGCTCGGATTCGCGCGCTTCCACGAGCCGAAGAATTGGAGTCCCGACATGGTCCCCGACGCGTCGAAGACGTCGGTGGTCCTCGAGTACTTCTGCAGTGAAGGCGATGCCGTGTGGTCGATGTCGGAGAGCGATCTCGTCGCACGCTCCGTTCGCGAACTCGAGTCTCTCGGACTTTTGACGAAGGATCGGGTCGTCGGCGGATTCGCCGTCAAGGCGCGCGAAGCCTATCCCGTCTACAGCCTCGGCTACGCGGACCGACTGCAATCGATGAAGGATTACGTCGCGTCGCTTCCGCGGCTCGCCATCGTCGGCCGCGGCGGGACGTTCCGTTACAACAACGCGGACCATTCGATCGAAATGGGCTTGTTGACGGCGCAGATGATCCGCGGCGAGGTCGGCAAGGAGGAAATCCTCCGCGTCAACACGTCGATCGAATACGGGGAAAAGAACCTCGTTCCCGCCGCCGTCGGAGGCTAGCCGGGAAACGCGTCGAGGATCGCGGCCGCGGCGCGGTCGTACGCGCCCGGAGCGTAGAGCGCTTCGCGCACGCGACGAAGACCTTCCTCCTGGCGGGCGCGAACGTCGTCTTTCGTCAAGAGGTCCCCGAGATCGCGCGCGACCCCCGATTCGAGTCCGTACGACCCGACGTGCTCGGGAACGACCGAAGTCCCGGCGACGAGATTGACCAATCCCACGTGCGGGACGGTGATGAGGAGGCGCCCGAGAAGATGGACGGGCGGGCTCACGCGATAGGCGATCACGAAGGGCTTGCCGACAGTCGCGATTTCGAGGGTCACCGTTCCGGATGTGGAAAGACACACGTCCGAGGCGCGGATGACGTCCGTCGTCTTGTCGGCGACGATGCGCGCGTCCGGGAACGCGCCGAACGCTTCGCGCGCGGCGACGGCGTGACGGTCGTCGGCGAGCCCCACGACGATACGCGGGCGGCGGATGCCGGAGACGCCTTCGAGACGCCGCAAGGCCCCCGCCAAAACGGGAGCCAACGACTGAATCACGTGGGGACGGCTACCGGGAAAGACGCCGATGACCGGACCGGTCGCGTCGCGTCGAAGATCCGAGATGAACGCGTCGTCGGGGGTGCGTGCGGCGACATGGTCCGTCATCGGGTGTCCGGTGAACCGGCTCCGGAGACCGGCGGCCGCGAAGTGATCCGTTTCGAAGGGGAGAATGGTGAGCAGTTCGTCGTACACCCGGGCGACCCGGCGGGTGCGCCACCGGCCCCAGGCCCACACCTGCGGGGCGATGTAGCAGACGGTTCGGATCCCCATGCTCTTCGCCTCGGCCGCCAATCGCATATTCAAACCCGGGTAGTCGACGAACACGGCCAACTTCGGCCGACGCTCCCGAAAAAGTTGCAGGGCGCTTCTGTAAACCCTTATCAGTCTTGGGGCTGCGGCAATCACGGGAAAGATTCCCATGATGGCATCCGAGGCGAGATCCTCCCTCAGTTCGAATCCGGCTTCCGCCATTTTCCGGCCACCGAACCCGAATGCGTGAAGGTCGGGACGACGCGCTTTGAGGCGCCCGAGGACGGCCGCCGCGTGGAGATCCCCCGAAGGTTCCCCTGCGAACATCGCGATCTCGAAACCTGGCATGCGGGGAAGGTTAGCACCCGCCTCGGGCTTGTCGACCGGAAGGGCCGAACGTAAGGTTTCGGCCCGTTCCCGCCGCGACCGTGGGGTCGTGGGGAGCGGGATCGCAACCCCAAACCTACCGGCTTCCGCGGGATCCTCGTTTGTAAGGATTCCATCAGGCGGACCGGTCGGGAGAACGTTCATGCTTACCGTCCCCGTCAAGGATCTCCTCGAAGCGGGTGTGCACTTCGGATGCCGCGCGTCGCGCTGGAATCCGAAGATGAAGCCGTACATCTTCGGCCGCCGCAATCAGATCCACATCATCAACCTGAAGGAAACGCTGCGCGGCCTCATCAAGGCCACGTCGTTCCTCCACCGCCTCGCCGCGGAAGGGCAACAGGTCCTCTTCGTCGGCACGAAGCGTCAGGCCCAACAGCTCGTGACGGATTCGGCCCGCAAGGTGTCGATGCCGTTCGTCGCCGAGCGCTGGCTCGGTGGCACCCTCACGAACTTCACGACGGTCCGCCAACGCCTCGCGCGTCTCGAAGAACTCGAGACGATGGAAGCGAAGGGTGCGTCGCTCTCCGGCCTCTCCAAGAAGGCCATGGCCGCCCTCATGCGCGAAAAGCGCAAGATCTTCCGCAACCTCGACGGCCTCCGCAGCCTCGACAAGCTTCCGGGCGCGCTCGTCATCATCGACCCGAAGAAGGAACACAACGCGGTCAAGGAAGCGTCGAAGCTCGGTATTCCGACCGTCGCGATCCTCGACACCGACTGTGATCCGACCGAAGTCGACATCCCGATCCCGGCGAACGACGACGCGATGCGTTCGATCGGCGTGATTCTCGCGAAGTTGACGGAAGCCGTCGCTTCGGGTTCGACCGCCCACGCGCAATTCCTCATGGAGGAAGAGAAGCGTCGCGAGGAAGAATCCGCCCGCCGCGTCGCGGAAGAGCGCCGTGGCCGCGAAGAGGCGAAGCGCCGCGCCGCCGAGCGCGAAGCGCAAAACCAGGCCGTCAAGGAAGCCGCCGCCAAGTACCGTCAGGACAAGGCGACCAAGGAAACCGCGCCCGAGGGCGACAAGCCCGCGGCGGAATGAGTTTCCGACCGGCTCCGTTCGCGGGGCCGGTCCCGATCGTCGGCACAAGGCGTCGGCCCTTCCCGGGCCGACGCTCCTCAACATCCGGACCCCACTCGAGAACCCCACCTCATGTCGACTCCCGTCACCGCAGCCCAAGTCAAGGAACTCCGTGATCGCACCGACGCCCCGATGATGGAGTGCCGCAACGCGCTCGTCGAAGCGGGCGGCGACATCGAACAAGCCATCAAGATCCTGAAGGAGCGCGGCAAGACGAAGGCCGCCAAGCGCGCCGACCGCGAAACCCAGCAGGGTCTCGTCGCCATCAAGATCGGTGAAGGCGGGCGCGGCGGGGCGGCCGTGCTCGTGTCCTGCGAAACGGACTTCGCCGCGAAGAACGAGAAGTTCCAGCACCTGCTCGCCACCTGCCTCGAAAAGGCGTGGCACCTTCCCGAAGGATGCTCCGACGTCGCCGCGCTCCTCGCGTTGCCGGCCGAAGGCGGCACCGTCTCGGATCTCGTCACGAACTTCGTCGCGACCGTCGGCGAAAATCTCGCCGTCAAGAAGGTCGTGCGCCTCGGAGGCATCGTCGGTGGTTACCGCCACCACGACGGCCGTACCTGCGCGATCGTGCAGGCCGAAGGTGACGCCGCGAAGTCGGCCGAACTGTCGCCGATCCTGAAGGACATCGCGCTTCACGTCGTCGCCAACGACCCGATTCCGCTCGCCGTCGACCGCACGGGAATCCCCGAAGCGGCGATCGAGGCCGAGAAGGAAATCTTCGTGAAGCGCGCCGCCGAGTCGGGCAAGCCCGCCGCCATCATCGAAAAGATGATCGCGGGTCAGGTCGACAAGTTCTTGAAGGATCGCGCTTTGGTCGAGCAGCCCTACTGCCTCGACAACGAAATCACCGTCGGCAAGCTGCTCGACGGCGCCGCGAAGGCGGCGGGAACGACGGCCAAGGTGGTCCGCTTCGAGCGGTTCCAGATCGGTGGCTGATCGTCCGGCGGCTTCGGGGCGGAAGGGGATCGGTCCCTTCCGTCGCGTGCTCCTGAAACTCTCGGGCGAATCTCTTTGCGCCCCCGGAGGACAGGGGATCGACGTCGACGCCGTTTCCCGCGCCGCGGATCTCATCGCGGTTTGCGTGAAGCGCGGCGTCGAGACGGCGATCGTCATCGGCGGCGGCAACATGATCCGCGGAGCGACGCTCTCGCAACTCGGCATCAATCGCGCCACCGCCGACTACATGGGCATGCTCGGAACGGCCATCAACGCCATGGCGTTGCAGGACGTCCTCGAAAGTCGGGGTATCCCGACGCGCGTCTTGTCCGCCGTGACCATCAGTGAAGTCGCCGAACCGTTCATTCGGCGTCGCGCGTTGCGGCATCTCGAAAAGGGACGCGTCGTGATTCTCGCTTGCGGGACGGGCGCTCCGTACGTCACGACCGATACGGCGGCCGCGCTCCGTGCGAACGAACTCGGTGCGGAAGTGGTCCTCAAGGCCACGAAGGTCGACGGCGTCTACGACCGCGACCCCCGCAAGCACGACGATGCGGCGGCGTTCGATCACATCACGTACATGGACGTGATCAACAAGCACCTGAACGTGATGGACCGAACGGCCATCACCATGTGCATGGAAAACGACGTGCCGTTGGTCGTGTTCAACATGAACGATCCGACGAACCTCGTTCGGATCCTCGAAGGTCAGCGGGTCGGTACCATCGTCCACGGCTGACAGCCGTCCAGGAGCCTCCCATGCCCCCAGTTCCGTTCAACACGGACGCCGTGCTCAAGGAAGTGCGCGAGAAGATGCAGAAGGCGGTCGACTACCTCGACGCGGAGCTCAAGGGCATCCGCACGGGGCGCGCGACTCCCGGTCTCGTCGAGCACATCCGCGTCGAGGTGTACGGCTCCGGTCAGCCGCTCAAGAACGTCGCGCAGATCTCCACGCCCGACGCGCGGACGATCGCGATCAAACCCTTCGACGGAAGCACGCTGAAGGACATCGAACGCGGGATCGCCGCTTCCGATCTCGGAGTGATGCCGAACAGCGACGGCAAGACGATTCGCATCAACCTTCCTCCGCTCACGGAGGAGCGTCGCAAGCAGCTCGTCGCCCACGTGAAGTCGATCTGCGAGCAGCAGCGCGTTCAGTTGCGCAACGCGCGCCGCGACTACCTGAAGAAGGTCGAAGCCGCTCTCGCGGAGAAGACGGTGACGGAAGATGCACGCACCAAGTTCGACAAGCAGGTGAACGACCTGCATAAGGACATGGAAAAGCGCATCGACGACCTCTTCAAGAAGAAGTCCGAAGAGATCATGCAGATCTAGTTCGGATCGGTCGCGCGTGGACGGACATTCCGGTCAAGCGGATCCGAGGATCTTCCTCGATACGGGCGCTTTCTCGTCGATGAGGGAGCGCCTGTTCGCCCGTTCGTGGCAGTGGATCGGCGATCTCGAGGCCCTGACCACCGCGGGCGCCTTCGAATCGTGCGCGATGCTCCCCGGATTGCTCGACGAGCCGATCCTCGCATGGCGCGGATCGGACGGCGTCCTTCGCACGTTTCTGAACGCCTGCTCTCATCGCGGCCACGCCGTCGGAGTCGGGCGTGGTTGTGCTTCCAAACTCGCATGCCCCTATCACGCGCGTCGATTCGACGCCGAGGGCTCCTGCCTCGGTCAGCCTTTCGTCGACGCGAAGGACTTCCCCGGAGCCTCGGACGCGCTTCGAAAATTCCCGTCCCACGAGAGTGCGCCGTGGTGGTTCGCATCGGTCGATCCCGCTTGGAGCGCCGGCGAGTGGCTCGATCCGTTCCTCGCCCGGTGCGGCCATCTGCCTCTCGCCGAGATGCGCCGCGACGATGTGCGCGTCGCGGAGTACGTGGTGGATGCCTCCTGGGTCCTCTACGTGGACAACTATCTCGAAGGGCTTCACATCCCGTTCCTTCACGGGGGACTCGATGCGACGCTGGCGTTCGGTCGCTATCGCTACGCGACGTTCTCGCGATCGACGCTGCAGATCGGCGTCGCGGCGGAGGGGGAGCCCGCGTTCGATCCGCCCGAGGGACACCCGGATCACGGGCTGCGCGTCGCGGCGTGGTGGTGGTGGCTGTGGCCGAATCTCATGTTGAACGTCTACCCGTGGGGTGTTTCGGTCAACGTGGTGATTCCCGAATCGCCCACTCGGACGCGGATTCGGTTCATTCCCTACATGTTCCCGGGTTGCGTACGCGGGGGCGGAGCGGGCGGGGATCTCAACCGTGTCGAGATGGAGGACGAAGCCGCCATCCTGTCGGTGCAACGCGGCATCGCGTCCCGGCTTTGGCGCCCGCGGCCTCATCTTCCGGTCCATGAGGAAGGCTTGGCGCGTTTTCATGCGCTGCTCGGGGAGGTCCTCGGGACGACCTGACGCGCGCCGGGAACCGTGCTACCTTCACGCCCCCACAAAGGGGGCGTAGCTCAGCCGGTAGAGCAGCAGACTTTTAATCTGTTGGTCCCGGGTTCGATCCCCGGCGCCCCCATCACGCCTCCTCGGTCGCCTCCGAGGAAGAAGCGCCCTGGCGACGGCGCAGGAACGCTTCCGCCAAAGCCACGACCCCGTAGCCGTTCGGGATGTAGTGGCACTTCTCGCGAACCTCGTAGAGCCCGCCCGTCACCGCATGCGGCGCGTATTTCGAAAGGACCCACGCGAAGTCGAGACCTCCGTCGGCCAATCGTCTGCGAACGCGTTCGATATCGGCGAGCCCCTGCTTGTGCTGAACGGGAACCCACTCGAACGACGCCAATCCGAACGCTTCTCGAATCGCCGCAGCGCGTTCCTCGCGACGTTCGCCACCGATCAGTACCGCACGAAGTCCGTTCATGGCGTTTCGAGCGCGAACCACCGACGGATGTGCCGGGTCCGGAAGCGGTTCGTCGATGGGGATCGTCACATCGTCGTTGTCGACTACCGTCGGAGTTTCGGTCGGCGCGGAAACGGTCGACAAGTCTTCGATCCGACGACGAAGGTGCCGGAGGTCGCGACCGGAAACGAGATCCTCGTGCTCCGCCAAGAGGCGGGCAAGTACGTCTTCGTGGAGGGGATTTCCTTTCGCGGCGCTCCACGCGGAAGCGACGAGATTGCGCATCGTGTCGTCCGCATCGGACGTCGCATCGGTCCGAGAATCGAGAAGCTCGCGAAGAGAACCGTAGGCGGCATCGAACTTTGCGATTCCATCGGCGCGGGTGGAACAGGCCGCGGGGCGACGCGATGCGGAACCGCGGATTTCGAGCTGCTTCGCGATCTCCAAGTCGAGTCGTGCGATCTCGGCGGTCCAATAGAGATCGGACTTGTCGCTGTTCCATCCTTGCGCCAGACCGTCGAGGTAGTCGGACGACACGCCGTCTTTGGTCGCACGCAGTTTTCCGAAGACGTTTCCATGGAGGCGTTGAGCCTCGGAACGATTCAGGTCGGAACCGAAGGTGTAGGTGAATCGCTTCCCGTCGAAAGCGATTTTTTGGATGATGAGTCGGGCCAGGGGCACGGGATAGAGGTGGGCATGGGATTCGATGTCGAGTGCTTCTTGCTCCAACCGTGAAAGCCATCGTTGGATGGTCTCGCGATGCGGAGCACGAGTTCGAGCGCGCTCCTCGAGAGCGCGAAGAGCTTCGGAAAGAGCGGGATCGGCGACGATGTGAAAGTCGGGCGTGACGCAACCGACGAAGTCTTCCGCGACGAGAACTGCGGAATTACCCGCCTTGTCGAGCAGGCGCGCGAGAAGTCGGACGACCTCGGAGTGGGCGAGTTCCGGCAGGGCGTCCATCGTCGCTTCGGAGAGTGCGGCGATATCCGTGCCGAAACGGGCCCGGGCCGAAGCATCCATCAGCTTCAAGAAAATCGGTGAATGAGCCGTGTCGACGTCGGTCGCGTCGGTTTCGACGTCGGTCGGCGGCACTTCTTCGACCTTCGCTTCCCCGATCACATCCGGAACCACCGCGATCGGATTCGGCAACGCGTCGACGATCATCGTCGATGCCGAAACGGGCTCCTTCGTCGGATCAACGTCGTGTGCGCAGGACGATTCGGGATGTATCGGAGCGGGTGACCAGGACTCGAGGCGCGCGATCGCCGCCTTCGACAAGGCGATCAGAGACTCGATGGAAGAACGCTCGGTTTCGAGGTCCGCCGTGAGACGTCGACGCTTGTCGACCAACGACTCCAGTTCGGCGCGTAGGTCCGCGTCGTCCGGATGCCATTCATGTCCCAAGAGGGATTCGCCTTCCGCAATCGTCGTCGAGAGTCCCAGGCCCCGCCGCGCGAGATCCGCCTTGCGCCGTTCGTAGATCGGCAGCCGATCGGCGGCCCGTTTCGCACATCCTGCGAGGATCCTTCGGATGCTCGCCGAGTCCTTCGCACGCAACGTCGCATCGCCGTCAGGGATACCCATGTTCATCCGCGGTCGCTCCTCGGGCCTTCGGCCCGCGACCTTCTACGGGCGAGGGGGCACGACGTTGGATGGGCGCGATCAGACGTCGCGCGGCGATTCCCAAAGAGTGCGAACGCGGGCGGCTTCGGCCGCGATTCGCACGCGGTCCGCCGCGGACTTGTTCTTCAAGTGGCTCATCATCAGTTTCATGCGCGGATTCCGGTTGAATCGCGCTTCATGGCGGATGAGGAAGTCCCAGTAGAGGACGGTGAAAGGACAGGCCCGAGGTCCTTCGGAAACGGCGGGGTCGAATGGGCATTCGGAACAGGCGTTGGACATCCGTTCGATGTACTTGCCCGTCGCCACGTAGGGCTTCGTTCCGACGATGCCGCCGTCGGCGTGTAGAGCCATGCCGATGACGTTCGGCGTGGTCACCCACTCGACGCCGTCGACGAACATGCCGAGGAACCAGGCATCGACCTCCTGCGGTCGGATTCCCGCGAGGGTCGCGAAATTGCCGAGCACCATGAGTCGCACGATGTGATGCCCGTAGGCGTGCCGCATCACGCCTTGCACCGCGTCCCTCAAACAAGCCATGTCCGTCTCACCCGTCCACCAGAATTTCGGGAGCGGCGCCTCGGCGCCGAGGCTGTTGGAGGCGGCGTAAGAGCCGTCGGCCCGCCAGTAGATGCCGCGAATGAATTCGCGCCATCCGATGACCTGTCGGATGAACCCTTCGGCCGCTTCGATCGGAACGCGGCGTTTCTTGAACGCCGTTCCCGCGGCGGCGACCACGTCGCGCGGGTCGAGGAGTTTCAGATTGAGGGGGGCTCCGAGCAGCGAATGCCATAGAAACGATTCGCCGACCCACATGGCGTCCTGCCATTTCCCGAATTCGGGAAGTCGTTCGTCGACGAAGGCGTCGAGGGCGCGGCGGGCGTCCGTTTCGGTGACGGGCCACGAGAAGCCTTCCGTCTCACCGGGGAGTTCGGGAAGAAAGCGGTCGACGTCCTCCATGACCGACCGGGTCGTGGCATCAGGAGGGAACGTGGGCGGGGTCGGAATCCGCGGCGGCCCCTTCTTGCCGAAGCTGCCGCGATTCTCCTTGTCGAAGTTGTAGGCACCGCCGGTCGGCGTGCCGTCGGATTCCATCATGACGCCCGACGCGTCGCGGCGCGCTCGGTACCACCATTCCATGACCGTCGTCTTGCGTGACGACGCCCACGCGTCGAACTCGTCGGGGGTTGCGAGGAAGTGCGGATCTTCGACGAGCGTGGCCGGAACGCCGATCCGTTCGCAGGCCGCGAGCATCGCATCGAGGACGCGTCGCGACCCGGGACGACAGAAGCGGACCTCGTCGGCACGCACGTCGGACGCCGCTCGCGCGAGTTCGCCCGCCAGTGTGTGCGTGTTGGCGGGGTCGCCGATGCGCACGTAGCGGACGGTGTATCCCTCGTTGGCGAGACGTTCCGCGGCATGCCGCATCGCGGAAAGAAAGAGGATGGTGCGCTTCTTGTGGGACGGCCCGGGGGCGGATTCGCCGCGTACCTCGGCGAACAGGAGCACCGCGTCGCGCATCGATACTCCATCGAGGGCGGGCGGCTCGCGGTGAAGTTGATCGCCGAGAATCGGAACGAGGATGCGACGGGTCATGTCGTGGGTCGAAGCCAAACGAGGGCGACGGCGAGACGCAGAGTCCATGCGACCGTGCGGATCCAATTCGTGCGGACGAGGAACGCGTGCGCTTGCGGATCGAATCCCGCTTCGAGGCGCGCATGCATCGGCACCGAACACGTCGCCGTCGCGATCCAGACGACGAGCAACAACCCCAATCCGACCCATGCCGCGATCGACGGTCGGGGGGATGCGGACGAAAGTACCAGTGCGAGGGACGCCGCGACTTCGATCAGCATGATCGGCGCGACGACCAAGGTGGTGAGGCGGACGTGGGCGCGCTCGTAGGCCGCGAAGGCGTCGTCGCCGACGGCCGCCATGAGCGGGTAGTGAACCACCTGCACGAACCAAATGAGGCCGACCATCGCCGCCGTCGCAGCGAGGTGCACGGCGGCGATGCTCGACCCGAGTGTCACTTGGCGGCGCCGACGCGACGGATCGGGATTTGGATCTCGCCCCACTTCTTCGAGTTGGCGACGTCCGGTCCGTTGTAGGAGAACGTGCGCGGGTCACCCGCGGTTTCCCAACCCGGGTTGGCCTTGAGCCACTCGAGCAGCGTCGTGTGAGCCTTGCCGAGGCGCGCCACGCCGTAGGAGCCCTGCGTACCGAGAGCCAACACGGTGGTCGCCGGACGGTCGACCACCTTGACGTTGCCGTCGGCGCCCGTCTTGCCCATCGTGGGCTCGCGGTAGAGGAAGGACATCGTCCAACGATCGGCCGACAGCTTCTCGCCCGTCTTGACGCCTTCGAGATCCATCTCGACCGGCGACGTCATTTCGATGCCGTTCTTCTGGATGTGCATGAAGAGCGGCCAGAAGCCCGAGTTCATCCCGGAATCCGGCGACTTCGTCCCGGAAACTTCGGCGCGGCGCACCGGCGGATACGTCTTGATCTCGATGGCGCCGGGGGGAGTCGGGCGCGGGTAGCCTTCGGGGAGCGGCGTCGTCACGGTGCAAGTCCCGCTCTTGTAGTAGGTGCCGTCCTTGCCTTCCCACGAGTCGACGGTGGCCTTGAGGTCGCCTCCGACACGCTCGATCGCCGCGGGGCGGGACTCCGGACGGGATTCGGGGGCCTTCTTCTCGCCGTCCTGCGCGAAAGCGGGAACGATCGCGACGAGGCAGGCGAAGGCGGAAACGAGGATACGGTTCATGACGCGCTCCGTGCCGTCGCGAGGGGCGCCATCGCCGCAGCCACCTCTTCGGCGGTGCGGCGTCCCGATGCGAGGGCTCCGTTGATGGATGATGTGGTGAGGTGATCGCCCGCGGCGAACCGCCGCCCG
>CAIWVZ010000330.1 GCA_903916245.1 uncultured Planctomycetota bacterium
AGCACTTCGTCCGCGACCTTCACGTTGCGGCGGACGGGCAGGCAGTGCATGAATTTCGCGTCGGGGCGAGCGGACGCGAAGAACGATTCACGGATGCACCACGCTTCGCGCAGCGACGCGCGCAACGCGGCATCCGCCTCCGGATTGCCGTAGGCGGAAGGGGCGCACCAAGACTTGGCATAGAGAACATGCGCGCCGTCCATCGCGGCGGCGACGTCGTCCGTCTCGTAGACGGAACCGCCGTTCTTCGACGCCAACGCGCGCGCGGTGGCCATGACGGAACCCGGTAGCGCGAAGCCTTGGGGCCGAAGCACGGTGACCTTCATGCCGCGCTGGGCGGCCATGTTCAGCGTGGAAGCGGGCACCGCGTAGGTAAGCGCCTTCGGATGCCAGGCCCACGAGAGGACGAAGCGTCCGTCGCCGGACGGGACGTCGAGATCGTCGAGGGTCTTCCAGTCGGCGAGCGACTGGCACGGATGCGTCATCGCAGACTCGAGGTTGATGAAGGGCTTGGGCGAAAGATCCGCCATCCGACGAATCACCGAATCGGCTGCATCCTCGGCGAGATCTTTGCCTTTCGCGAAATTGCGTACCGCGAGCACGTCGCAATACTGCGACAAGACCGGAATCGCTTCGCGAACGTGTTCCGCGGCGTCGCCGTCCATGACGACACCCGGGCGCGTCTCGAGTCCCCACGATCCCTGACCGGGCGTGATGACGAACGAGGATCCGCCGAGCTGCGCCATACCCGCCTGCATCGAGGCGAGCGTGCGCAGCGACGGGTTCATGAACAGAAGTCCCGCGACGCGGCCGCGCAAGGCATCCGAGATCGGGTGCTTCTCGAGAAGCTTCGCCGACGCCACGAGTTCGCGAACGAGCCCGGTGTCGAGCTCGGGAAGATCCATGAATCGCTTCACGCGGGGATCTCCTTCAGCGCCGCGATCAGAAGATCCACGTGCGCGTCTTCGAGCACGAGCGGCGGCAACAGGCGCACGATGTGCGGATCGCCCGCACTGCCCGCCATGATGCCCTTCGCGCGCAACTGTTCGAGGACTTCCTTCGCCGGGCGACGCGTCCGCAAGCCGATCAGGTAGCCGGCACCTTGGACGCCGACGACGGGGCCGACCACGGCTTCCTTGCGGATCCGCTCACCGAGACGACGCACGCGCGGAAGGAGATCTTCCTGTTCGATGGTGTCGATGACGGTTTCCACCATCGCGCAGGCCAGGGGGCCGCCTCCGAAGGTCGTTCCGAGATCGCCCTTCTTCACGACGGCGGCCAAGGCGTCGGTGACGAGCACCGCCGAAACGGGGAAGCCGCCGCCCAAACCCTTCGCGGTCGTGATGATGTCCGGGACGATGCCGTGCGCCATGACGGCGAACGGCCATCCGGTGCGGCCCATGCCGCACTGCACTTCGTCGGAGATGAACAGGGCACCCCAGCAGGTCGCCAACGCGCGCGCCGCCTTCATGAACTCGGGCGAAAGGTCCTTCGCCCCGGCGACTCCCTGCACCGGTTCGAGAATGATCGCGGCGACGTCGGTGCCGAACGCCTTTTCGAGCGCCGGAACGTCGTCGACGGGGACCCACGTCACGTCGAACGGCTTGTTCGGATACGCGTACCACTTCTCGTGACCTGCGGTGATGGCCGCCGCGCCCGCGGTGCGTCCGTGGAACGCACCCGTCACGGCGATGATGCGGGGACGGCGGGTCGCCAAGAATGCGACGCGCAGCGCGTTCTCGTTCGCTTCCGCGCCCGAGTTCACGAA
>CAIWVZ010000331.1 GCA_903916245.1 uncultured Planctomycetota bacterium
GGGCCTGCGGCGTGTTGGCTTTCGTCGCGATCGCGGCGAGCGCCGTCGCGGCGGTGCAGCCGACGCTGCGCGATGCAACTCTTCCGATCGGCCTCGCTGCGCTTGCGACGATCGTCGTCGTCAATCGCCACTTCTTCGCGCTGCTTTGGCGGGCCGGAGGATTTCCGCTCGCGATCGCGAGCGTCGCGTTCCAATGGATGTTCTACATCTACGGAACCGTCGGATTTCTCGTCGGAACCTTGACGGCCGCGCGGCGCGATTGATCCCCCCGCACCGCTCGTTCAGGCCGCGCCCTTTTCGGCGTCGCTCGGACGGGATGCCAGCCATCGTGTCGTCACGGTGAGGATCAGCCCGACGAAGGCTCCCGTCCACGCATCCGAGATCGGCTCTTCGAGCACGGCCTTGGTCACCGCGGAAAACGGGATCATCGCGAGCGACGCGATCCGCAAGGGGCGGGAGATCGGCGCCGCGGCCCACCACGCACCGAGAAGGGCGTGGCCGGAAAACGGCCACTGATTGAAGAATCGTCCGGCCGTCAGCGCGAGAGCGACTCCGTGCATGAGATTCCACAGACGTCCGTACGGCGTGCGCCGTGCCGACCACGCATCCATCCCGATCCACGCACCGAGAAGGAGGATGGGCCAGTGGTAGATCATCGCCGACACGGGGTGCGTGAAGTCCGTCAGGATCCAAAAGGCCGAGGCGCCGCCGACGACGACGATCGCCGCGAGGTTCCAACGGCGATCTCCCCGCCAATTTTGGTCGATCCCGGGCGTCATGATCCGAAGAGACGGCGCTTCAGGATTCCGAAGTCGACGTCGCAGTCCACTCCGACGCGCGGCTCGTTGGTCGGAAAGAGGGCATGGTGCGGAACTCGAAGCCGCGGAGCCGTCGGCGGTGCGTCGGCGGGCGCGCGTGTCCACGCTTGTTGCGATGCATGTGTAACCAGGCGTCCATCGGGCCCGATGCCGAGGGTCGTCGCATCCGGAACGGCGACGTGGGCGTAGACCGCCGCGACGATGGGCATCAGACCGACGACGTCGGCGCGTGTCGATCCTTCGGAGACCACTTCGACGGGGAGCCGAACGCGGGGGGCCGTCGCCTCGGCGCCGGCGCGCCAATCGGCGAGCCCGGCTCGAGCGAGCAAGGTTCCGCGTCCGTCGGCGAATGCGCTGAATCCCTCCCGCGGAGGGAACGGACGCGACCATGCGGGACCCGTTCGTGTCCTCGAGAGGAATTCCGGATGGACGGCGATTCGCGCTCCGAGATCCCGGGCGGGCGACGGGGCCGCGATCGTCGAGGGCCATGCGGCGCCGACCGCCGCCGAAAGACCCACGACCGCGAGTCCTCGGGCGAAGGCCGAACTTCCGACTTGGAAGGCCGCCGCGATCGATAGAAGCGCGACGGCCGGCATCACGTGGTGCGGAGCGAAGCCGCGCGTCACCGTGAAGAGGGCTCCCGTCGCGAGTCCCGCGACGGCGAATGTTCTCGCTTGGGGTCGGGCGGGACGGACGATCGCCGTCAGTGCGGGGAGGAGCGCGCCTCCGGAGGCCGCGAGAATCCACCACCATCGATGTTGTCCGTCCCACGTGACGGCGCGCAGGCGCCGAAGCAGCCCGCCGCTCGTCAAGAAACCGTCGGATCCCGGACGGAACGTCGGCAAGAGGACGCGTTCGACGACGAAGACCGTGAGCATCGCGACCCCGACGGCGACGAGCACGCGTGCGATCCAACGGCGACGTTCGGACGGTAGGGTCACCCACGCCGCGACGCCGAGAGCCATCGCGATCAGCGGCCCCGACGGGCGGGCGAGCGCCGTCAGCGCGGCGAGGAGGGCGACCGAACCCGATGTCCCGTTGCGGAGTCGAGCCGCGAGCGCGACGAGCAGCGCGGTCGCCGGTACGTCCCAGGCCGCGGGGGAGGCGGGGTCGGCGAGATGCGGATCGAAGGTGGCGTGAAGGCCGAGGATGGTGATTCCCGCCGTGGCCGCCGCTGCGCACGTCCACGGGTCGGGCGCGAAATCGTCGCGCTCGACCGCGTCGACGATCGATGCGACGAGGACGGGGCTCGCGGTGACGGCGAGCCATCGTGCCACCGCCTCCGTATCGGCCACGAAGGGAAAGTGCGCGTGAATCAGATAGGCCTGCAGATATCCGCCCGAACCGAGTCCGGCGCCGCCTCCGGCGGTGAGGAAGGTCGGGAACGGATCGAGATCGAGGGCGCGACCGAGGACGTAGGACTCGAGACCGTCCGAGGTGAATTCGCGTCCGAACAACGCCGCACCCCATGCGGCCGGCAGGAGGACGACCGGAACGAGATAGGGCAACACGTCCTTGGCAGCGACGGGGTCGTCGTCGCGGCGCGACGTCCACCACGCGGCGACGACGGGTACGAGAGCGAAGGACGTTTCGAAGAGCGCGCGCGTCGAAGCCTCGGACCGGGAAAGGAAGAGGCCCGACGCCACGCCGCCCGCTATCGCCCACAGTGCCGCGAAGAGTCCGGCCGCCGCGAGTCGATGCGCGATCGTGCCGCGGATGCCGCACCATCGGGCGAACGCACATCCGGGAGCCAGCATCGCCGCGGTGACCAGCAATCCCATGATCGGTGCGACGAGTCCGTGCGCGACCCATGGCGGCACATGCGACGACGGGCACGGCCACAGCCACGGAAGGCGTGGAAGGACGCTCGCGAAGGCCGTCGCGAGCGCGAGCACGGCGAAGCGTCGAGAGGCCGTCAACGTCACGTGCGGGGCTCCGAGCCGTCACCGCGGTCGGCGAACAGCGCGATCAGCAACGGAGGCAGGGCCCACTCGACGTAAGTTCCTCCCGCGTGGGTCTTCCACAATTGAACGACGCAGGCGATCGCCGCGGCGCAGGCGCACATACGCGTCGTTCGGGATCGGCGACCCACGAACCAACCGGCGATCGAAGCCGCGATGACGAGCAGGAACGTCGGCTTCGAGAGTGAGCCTCCGAAGTCGATCAGCGGACGATGCAGGACCGCCGCCCAGTCGGGGTGGACGCCCCAAAAGGAGAAGGGGCTCGATCCGTACTGATCCGCACCCTCCTGATGTTCGAGCGTCGATTTGAAAAAGAGCGCGACCGCGTTCTCACCCGCGGCGACGCGGGTGTTCGCCATGACCCACGCGGCGACGAGAAGACCCGTGGCCGCGAAACCGGCGAAGAACCTCGTCGCGGCCTTCGTGGAAACGCGTCGTTGAGCGCCGAGAAACAGCGGGGCGAGGAACGCGGGCCAATAGACGGTGGCCGAACCCGCGGCGAGCAGGATGCCGCCCATCGCGGGCCGCGCGGAACACGCCAGAGCACCCGCCACGAAGGCCGCCGGAACGAGGTGGGACACGAAGCCGACCCCGCAGATGGTCGCGTCCTTGCCGCCGAGTCCGAGAACATAGGGGCTCGCGGCGAACAAGACCACGCAGAGCGACGCGGTGCCCGCATCCGCAAGTCGCGACACCGTCAACCACAGCCCGATGCAGGCACCGACGAGCGCGAGGGCGGCGACGATCTTCGTCGTGAACATCGGGGGCCGACGGTAGGAACGGTCGAGAGGACGTGCGTCGGGAGCGTTGGGGAACGCTTCGTCGCCGAGCGTGGCCGCCTGGACGCCCGCGTGCAGGGCGTAGAGAACGGGGCCGTAGGTTGCGGCCGCTCCGCCTCGAAGCGCGGCGTCTCCGTAGGGCAACGTGCCCGTCTCCACCCAACGGCGCGCACCGAGATTGGAGTACACGCCGCAGTCGTCGGGGACGCGGACGGACGTGACCGCGAGCGCCGCGAGGATGGCCACCGCAGCTCCGGCGTGGGCGGTTTTCGGAGAGAACGGATTCCGAAAGCCCGACGGTTCGTCGGACTTCGCGGTCTTCCATGCGAAGACCGCCCACCACGCGGTGACGCCCCAAAGGACCGTGAAAGCGAGCGTGAATCCGGCGCGTTCGGCGTCCGTCGTCACCGTCTGAAACGGAACCAGCCCGACGAGGGGAATCGCGGGACCTATCAGTAAAGCCGCAACGACCATCGCGCGACGGCGATCGTCGAAGCCGCGCAAGACGATGAAAAGGGTGACCAACACACCTACGAAGAACGCCGGACCGTCGTCCGCCAGGCCGCGCGTCGCGAACCGACGGGCCCATGCGCCGATTCCTTCGGGGCCGAGCCATGCGGAGATCGGAAGCGCCGGGACACTGTCCGCCGCCGGATGCCAAATGCCACCGGGCACCTGCGGCCGCGTCGTCGCGTCGGACTGTCCCCACACCGCGGCGGCGAGCAGGA
>CAIWVZ010000332.1 GCA_903916245.1 uncultured Planctomycetota bacterium
AGAGCCCTTGCCGCACCATCTCGACGTTCGCGTGGATCCACGTCGTGCCTTTGCGCACGAGAAGGTGGGCGAGCACGCGCCCGAATCCGTCGACTTTGCGACGTGGATCGTCGTAGACGACGCGGATCTCCTCCGCGCCTTCGACGATGCGGTCGAGGGCGCTGTGCGCCGCTTCACCCATCGGCGTGTTGTATTTCGGGGGGCGCGCCGGGTTCGTTCCCGCGAGTTGGTCTTTCCGCCATCCCGCGAAGTCGCTCACCATGCGCTTGCGGTCGGCCGAGTCGAGGGATTTGCCTTTGAAGCACTCCTCCGTGTCGAGACCGAGGAGCCGGACGGACTCCTTCGTCGGGAGAAGGCGGACCGTGTCGCCGTCGACGACCCGTTCGAGGGTGAGGGACGTTCCTCCGTGAAGTTGCTCGGGGAGCAACGACTCGGGTGAAGCGACATGCGACGGGCAAGGCGACGAGGCGGGCGCCAACGTCCAAGGGAATTCCGTGCGCGGCGCGGTCGCGGGACGACTCGCGGATGCGCGGGGCGCCTTCGTCGGGCGGGATGTCGGGGTCTGCGCGCCGACGAACGTCGCCAACAGAAGGGCGACGACCGGCAATGCGGAGAGGAAGCGCGGTCGTGTCATGCCGTGTTTCTTACGATCCCGGACGCTCCCGCGCCAACGGTTCCCGGCGCCGAAACCCGAAATATCTTCTTCCTATGCGCCGACCGACCACTTTCGTCCCCGATCCCGCGTTGCACGCGCGTCTCGAGGCGTTGCGAGGCGCGTCCGTCGACGTCCATCGGGCGAGCGACCCGGTCGACGACGTTCATCGCGCCGCCCCCGAAGACCGGGAGGTCGTCGCGTTCTTCGCGGCGCTGTTGGCGTTCGGCAACGTGAAGGCGATCCGCGCCTCCATCGCGACGTTCCTCGGCCGCCTCGGCGACTCCCCGACGCGGGCGGTCCGTCGCTGGGGCGAGATCCGCACGCGGCGTCCGTTGAAGGGGTTCCGTCACCGCTGGGTCGGCGAGGAGGATCTCGATGCCCTGATGCGGAGCGTCGCGGGGCTGCTCGACCGCTTCGGGACCCTCGAACGGGCATTCGCGGCGGGGGACACCCCGGACGCGGAGACCACGTTGCCCGGGCTCGCGGCTTTCGCGGATCGTCTCGAAGCGGGAGCCGGGCGCGACGCCGCGCGTCGGGGTGTGAAGTTCCTCGTGGCGCATCCCGAGCGCGGAGGGGCGGCGAAGCGCATGAACCTCTTCCTGCGTTGGATGGTGCGCCCGGCCGACGGCATCGACTTCGGGTTGTGGCGTTCGCCGTCGCCGTCCCGGCTCGTGATCCCGCTCGACGTCCACATCGCGTTTCAGGCTCGGGTGCTCGGTCTCTCGCGGCGTCGGACTCCCGGAATGGCCATGGCGCTCGAGATCACGCGCGCCCTGCGGAGATTCGACGCGGCGGATCCCTTGCGTTACGACTTCTCCCTGTGTCACCTTGGCATCCATGGGGACTGCCGGGGCCACCGCGTCGCGCACGTGTGCGCGTCGTGTCCCCTCGATCCCTGGTGCCGACTCCCGAAACGCCGATGACCTCCCTCAACCGTACCGACGTCGAAGCACGCCTCGCTTCCGGGACCCCGCTCGCGGGCGCGGATCTTCGTGCGTGCGACCTGCGCGCGTTGTCGCTCAAGGGAGTCGATCTCCGCGGCGCCGACCTTTCGGAGGCGCTGTTCGCCCGTGCCGATCTCACGGGAGCGCGACTCTCCGACGCGAAAGTGGACGGGGCTTCGTTCGAACTCTGCGTGCTCGAAGACGCCGAAATGAAGGACGTGAAGGGGACGGGGGCGTCGTTCGCGCACGCCTATCTGAAAAATACGGCGCTCCACGGAGCGTTGCTTCCCGGAGCGTCGTTCTCGGGCGCGACGCTCGAAGGCGCCGACTTCACGGCGGCCGAACTGCCGGGGGCCGATTTCTCCGACGCCGATCTCACGGCCGCACGCTTTCGCGCCTGCGACGTCGAGCGCGGCTCGTTCCACGGAGCCATCCTGACGCGCGCCGAACTACGGGGAACCAAGGCCCAAGGGGCCGATTTCTCGGACGCCGACCTGTCGCTTTCGACGTGGTCGGACGCGAAGGCCGCGCGGGCGATGTTCGTCGGCGCGATTCTCGAAGACACGCATTTCGAGAAGTGCGACTTCTCGGAGTCGGATTTCACGGCGACGCAGGTGACCGCCGCCGATCTGAAGGGATCGACGACGCGGGGGGCGGTGCTGCCTCGGCCGAAGAAATGACCGACGCGGACGCCGATGTGTCGACGTCGCTTCCGCCCGCGCCGGAGCGGAACGTCAAACTCACCCTCGAATACGACGGTCGGGGTTACTGCGGTTGGGAGACGCAGAAGAACGGCACCGCGGTTCAGGAAGTGCTCGAGCGTGCGATCTTCGAGATCACGCGCGAACATCGGGAAGTCTTCGGATCCGGGCGAACCGATGCGGGTGTTCACGCGCGCGGACAAGTCGCATCGTTCCGCTCGGGCAAGGACATCACGATGCGCAAGCTGCGCCTCGGATTGAACGCGGTCCTCCCGGAGGACATCGCCGTCGTCGCGGCCGCGGTCGTCCCGGACGCGTTCCACGCGCGCTTCTCCGCCGTTTCGAAAACCTATCGCTACTCCATTCTGAACGCGCGCTCGCGTCACCCGCTCGAACGTCATCGCGTCTTCCATTTTCCGCAGGCGCTCGACGTCCCGTCCATGCAGCGGGCGGCGGCCGCGCTCGTGGGCACCCACGATTTTCGGGCTTTCGCGAAGGAAGCGCATCGTCGGAAGAATTGCGTCCGGACGATGCTCGAAGCCCGGGTCGAAGCGGACGGGGTCCGCGTGGATGTGGTGCTTCGCGGAACCGGTTTCCTCTACAACATGGTGCGAATCGTCACGGGAACGCTGATCGAAATCGGCATCGGGCGACGCCCCGAATCGACGTTCGCGCAGGCGCTGGCGACGGGGAAGCGGGTCGATGCCGGTTTCACGGTGCCGCCCGACGGACTTTGCCTCGAGAGCGTCGATTACCCCGAGGAACTCGCCCCGATCGGCGACGTGGCGGACGGGTAAACCGCGTGAACGGTTGCGCCGGAACGGTGGGGGGCCTAACCTTCTCGACCGGGAAGCATCCGCCGCCGACGGGACGCGCTGCGCGTCCGCGACGGGAGCGGGTGCGATCCGCGAGGGGAGTCCGCGGCAAGG
>CAIWVZ010000333.1 GCA_903916245.1 uncultured Planctomycetota bacterium
CGCGAGGCCCTCGGCGCGGTGCACTATGTGCACGGCAACTGGAGCCGCTCCAAACTCGAGTTCGAACGTTCCCTTCGCTTGCTCAAGGCGCACGAAGCCTTGTCGAGAGACCGCGAACGTTGGCTGAGAAATTGCATCATCGATTGCGAGGCGAACGGCGGCGATCCGTCGGTCGCCGTCGTGGCCGCGGAAAGCCTGCTCGCGGAGTGCCGTGAAGACCGACCGCCGGATCCCGCGCGAACCGCGCGCGCACAGCTCGGCTTGGGGCGTGCCTTGGCGAAAGCGGGCCGCACCTCCGACGCCCTTGCGGCCCTCGACGCGGCCCTCGCGGAACTCTCCGGACGCGTCGATACGGCCGACGGCGAGGTGCGCGCAGCCGCCACGCGCCGCGACAAACTCCGCGCCGTGGGACGCTGACGCTTCGGCTCTTCCGACGCTCGCGTACGCCTTTTCGGTTGATTTCCGGCCGGAGAACGCCGAAATGAGCCTCGGGGGGAAGATCGACGTGCGGAGAATCCGTTTCTACCTTTCGGGGCTCGTCTTGGTCACGGCGTCCGTCGCCGCCCAGTCCTGCGTGGAGCGCGCGAGCGTCGGTTCAGGGGGTGTCGAAGGGAATTCGCACGCCTACGCTCCCGCGCTTTCGGCGGACGGTCGATGGATCGCCTTCGTCTCGGAGAGTTCCACCCTCGTCCCCGGCGACACGAACATCGTCGCCGATATCTTCATCCGCGATCGACGCAGCGATACGACGACGCGCGCGAGCGTCGCGTCGTCCGGAGCCCAGATGTCGCCGTGGCTCGCGGGAGGCCTCTCTCCCGTCGGATGCGCGTCGCCGAGCCTGAGCGCCGACGGACGTTTCGTCGCGTTCGCGTCGTTCGGTGCGGATCTGGTCCCCGGCGATACGAACGGGAAGCAGGACGTCTTCGTGCACGATCGCGTTTTGGGGACGACCGAACGCGTCAGCGTCTCGTCCTTCGGAGTCGAGTCCGACGCCGACGCCTACCTTCCGATGATCTCCGCCGACGGAACACGCGTGGTGTGGCAGTCCGCGGCGACGACACTCGTCGCGGGCGATACGAACGGGCTCACGGACGTGTTCATCCACGATCGCACGACCGGATCCACCGCGCGCGTCGCGCTCTCCACGACGGGCGGCGACCCCAACGGTGCGTCGTCGGGTGCGACCATCTCCGCGAACGGATCCCGCGTCGCCTTCACGTCGACGGCGTCCAATCTCGTCTCCGGCGACACCAACGCGGCCCCCGACGTGTTCCTCGCCGACATCACAACGGCGACGATCGCGCGCGTGAGCGTCGGCGTGGCGGGCGCCCAAGCCACCGGGTCCACATCCGGAAGCGGCGACGGCTTCGTCGCCGCGGATGGGCTTTCGGTGGCCTTCCGCAGCCATGCGACCAATCTCGTGGCGGGCGACTCGAACGGGTTCGCCGACATCTTCATCCGCCGACTCCCCACCGGCACGACGACGCGCGTCAGCGTGACCCAAGCGGGCGGACAAGCCGCCGGGACGTCGGCGAGCGGCGCCGCGGGATCATTCGTCCCGCGTCTGTCGGAAGACGGTCGATTCGTCGCGTTCGTGAGCCACGCGACCAATCTCGTGAACGGCGACACGAACGGCTTCCCCGACGTCTTCCTTCGTGACACCGTCACGGCGACGACGTTGCGCCTCGGAATCGACGGCCGCGGCGTCGGTATTCCGATGGGAACCGGTTGGTGGGGCTCGACGCTGTTCGTCGCCCTGTCTTCCGACGGCTCGACCGTCGCGTTCCCCTCGTCGTCGGCGACACTCGTCGAAGGCGACGTCAACGGCGCCTGCGACGTTTTCGTCAACACGGCGAAACCGCGCCTCTCGGCGGCCGGATCCGTCACCAAAGGGGGGGCGCTCGTGTTCACGCTCGACGGCCCCGCGGACGCCGCCGGGGCACCGTACATCCTCGCACTCTCGGGGGCGACCACTCCCGCCATCCCTCTCGGTGCGGGGCGCATGCTGCCGCTCGCCGACGACGGCATCCTCGCGGCGAGCCTCACCCCGGGACTCGCGGCCCTCGTCGGATTTCAGGGGATTCTCGGCGTCGGCGGCGGCGCGGCGGCCACGCTCAACGTCCCGAACGTCGCCGCGTTGTCCGGCGTCACCTTCCACGCGGCGGCGGTCGTCCTCGACGGCGGGTTCGCGTTCGGCGTTCGCGGTCTCTCCACCGCCCACGCGTTCACCATCACGAACTGACGGTCAACCGATCCGCGCGTTGATGCCGGACGCGGCCTCGATGAGCGCCTCGGCCGCGGGTTTCCCGCCGAAGGCCATCGCCTGCAGCGCCCCCATCACACGGCGCTGCGCTTCTTCCTTGCGCGGAAGTCCGATGATCAACGTTCGCGCGGAGGCGAGCGCCTTCACCGCGATACGGCGGGCCTCTCCGAGCGAGCCGGTGCCTTCGGTGAAGAAAGGGTCGCGCAACGCTTCGATCGCCGACGGGAAGACCGCCGCGCGCCGGCACAGTTCCAACTGCCACGTCGCCGACGCGACATGCGCGGCGAAGGCGACGGCCACGTCGCGTCGCGGTGCGTCCGCGGCGACGGCGATGTTCATCGCGGAAAGGTTGCCCACGCCCGCGGCTCCGAGAACGGGCGGCGCGGTGCGCACGCGACTCGCGACCTTCGGGTCGTTCTCCTCGACGATGCGAAGGAACTGAGGGCCGGAAAGAAGCATCGCGGATTCCCCCCGCGCGAAGACGTCGAGTCCGAAGCGATGCGATGCGGTGAGCGCGCCGCGCGGGATCGCGCGCGCGGCCACGAGATCGACGAAAAGGGTGGCCAACGCGGCGCACCGGGGATCGGACAGATCGACCTTCTTCCCGTCGAACACGGCGGCGCCTTCCATCGCGCAGTACTCGAGGAAGTCGGAGTCGGTTCCGATCTTCGGCGCCATCGCCGCGCGCTTCGTCGCCCGGAACAGGGCGTCGCAAACGCCGGGAAGTTCGGCGAACGTGGTCGGGGGCCGAGCGATTCCGGCGTCGCGGAAAAGATCTTCACGCCAAAGCAGGATGTCGGTCGCGAGATACCACGGGAACGCGAACACCGCGCCGCCGACCGTGCACGACGCGAGCGCCGACGGAAGGAAGGTCTTGACGGCCTCCGGAGCGGCGGATCCGAGATCGACGAGGCGCCCGGCGAGAGCCATCGCGGCGACGATGTCCGCGTTGAGATTCATCACCGCGGGGAGGCGACCCGCGAGGGCCGAGGTAACGAGTCGCGACCCGACCGCATCGAACGGCACGTCGGTCCATGCGATCCTCACCCCCGGATGTCGCGCTTCGAAGGTCGCGATCATCGTGCGCATGTAGTCGTCGAACGTCGGCGACAACTGGATCGTCCACCATTCGACGACGTCGGGGTCTCGCGACCGACATGCCGCGGGGACCGTCAACAACGCGGTCGCGAGCCGCAGGAGATCGCGGCGAGAAAGTCGCGGGCTCATCCTTTGACCGCCCCCGACGAGATGCCGACGCGGACGTGCTTCTGCGCGAGGAAGTAGAGCAGGGCCGACGGGACGGCCGCGATGACCGCCGCGGCCGCGAACGCCCGACGATCCGCGGAAAACGCTCCGACGAGATCCGCGAGCGCCACGGGCACCGTCCGGATCGACGCGTCTCGAAGGACCACCAACGGCCACATGAACGCCGCATAGGACGACAGGAAGCCGAGCACGGCCGCGGTCGAAAGGGCGGGCGCCGCCGACGGCAACGCCACCTTCCGGAAGATGTCGACTTCGGAGCATCCGTCGATCCGCGCGGCCTCGACGAGTGATTTCGGTACGGCCGCGAACGCCTCGACGAGGAACAGCACGGCGAAGGCGTTCGCCACCTGCGGAAGGACCAGCCCGAGCAGCGTGTCGTCGAGCCCGACCTTGACGCTGATCTCGAAGAGCGGAACGAGGAGCGATTCCTGCGGAACGAGAGCCGCGACGAGGAGAAGCCCCCGTGCGACGGTGCGCGTCCGACCCGTCGACGTCGCGACCCACCAGGCGAGAGGAGCGCCGAGCACGAGTTGCAGCGTCGCCACGACCGCCGCTACCGCGCAGGAAACGCCGAGCGCGGGAAGAAGGCGCCCGACCGTCAACGCGCGCGCGGCGAAGTCGAGCGTGAAGGCACCGTCGGGATCGGTGAAGCCGATCCACGCGACCGCGAGAAACGGTCCGAGGAGAAAGGCGAGGATGACGAACGTGAACACGCGCCTCACGCCCGACCCCCTCCGAGACGTCGTGCGGCACCGAGAGCGACCGCGGAAAGCACGGCGACGAGCAACGCCAGGCAGGCGGCGTCGCCGAGACGCGGCGGGAACGAGGCGAACGCGGTTTCCCACGAAAGCCATGCGAGGGTCGTCGTGCGACCGAGCGGCCCGCCGGACGTCAACACCCAAATTTCATCGAACAGGCGGATGGCGGCGGCCGCCGACAACGTCATGACGAGAGCGGCGGTGCCGCGGACGGAAGGCCACGTCGCCACGCGGAACGTCGTCAACGCGGAAGCACCGTCGAGCCGAGCGGCTTCGGTGAGACTCGGAGACGCCTGCGCGAGGGCCGCACCGAAGAAGGCGGCGTAGTAACCGAGGCCGCGCCAAAACGTCACCAAGAGGACGGAGACGAGCGCGACGCCCTCTCCCGTCAGCCATGCGACACGAATGGGATCGCCATCCCACGTCGGCAACCCGGCGAGCCAGCGATTCAGAAGACCCGAGTCGTCGTCGAGCAGAAGGCGCCACACCGCGCCGACGGCGACCGTCGACGTCACGGCCGGAAGAAAGGCGAACGCCCGCGCCAGTTTCGCACCGCGACTGCCGGATCGCGTGACGAAGGCGAACAAGAGTGGAACGGCCACGAGGAACGGCACGACCGACAGGCAGAGCAGCGAATGTTCGATCGCCTGCATCACCGGCGCGGAGCCGAGGAGCGGAAGCACGCGCGCGGGGCCGACGAACACCGACGGACGGAGTCCGTCCGCTTCCTCCATCGCGAGGACGATCAAACGCGCGATCGGCAGCAGCGCGAACGCGACGAGGATGAGGATTCCCGGAAGGGCCAGCGCCGCCATCGCCGCGCGTCCCCGTACGGGTCGATTCACGTCACTTCTTCTCGGAAGTTTCCGCGGGTTCCCAACCGAACTTGGCCTTCAGATCGGCGAGCAGGCTCGTGATCTGGGCTTCCGACCCGGTGACCTTCACGATGCTCGCATCCTCGTGGACGGCGAGGAGCGTCTGCCCCTTGGCCCAGTTGCGCACGTAATCGACCACCTCGGGACGGTGCTTGTCGTTGTAGCGCGTGAATTTCTTGATGGTCTGCGTGGCTTTGACGAGCGGTTCCGTCATGGAAGGAACTCCGGAAGGACTCTACGTTAACCCTTCCGCGAATCGCCCTCCACCTCGCTTCGGAATCGGGGCGCACATCGGACGAAAGCGACGTCGCCGATGGGTTTTCACGCGCTCGGAACACGGCGAAAATCCGCTGATTTCGCGATGTTTTTAGCAAAAATCGCGGTTTTTGGCTCGAACGATTTCTGCCGATACGAAACGTATGGCGACACCCACTCGACGAGCCCGTTCCCGCGTCAACGTCCGCATGGCGGCACGCTTCGCGGTCGAAGGCCAGGAAATGGTGTCCGTCCGCGACATCTCACCGGACGGATGCGCGGTTCTCACGCGCGCGGTCCCGACCATCGGTGCCCACGTGGTGCTGTGGCTCGGCGACGATTCGACCGGGTCGATCCCGATGGTCGCCGAAGTCGTGAACCTCGTCGCGACCAACGTTCCCGGCGTCGTCCGAGCGGGCCTTCGATTCATCGAACCGCGCACCGAATCGGGCACCTACGCTTCCACGTGGCGCACGGTCCTCCGTCGCGCTCTGAAGCACGGCATCACTCAGGGCATCCCGGACATCGAAATGATCCGTCCGATGCCGAAGCGAACGCCCCAATGATCCGCGCCGTCGTCGACGCGCTCGCCGCGTTCATCGCCGACGAGCGCGGCGCCGAAACGACCGAGCTCGCCATCACCTCGGTGGTCGTCACGGGCGGCGCCGCCGCGAAGTATCGGGCGATGATGGACAAGGTCGGGGAAAAGATCGACGCCGCCGTCGCCGTCATCGACGAAGCGGGCTGAGCCTCCGAGACCGACGCCTCGATCAGCCGACGGCCGCCTCCAAGGCGTCGACGACCGCGTCCTGCTCGGCTTCGGTCAGTCCGGGGAACACCGGGAGCGCCAACACTTCCGACGCCGCGCGTTCCGCTTCGGGGAAATCGCCCGGCTTGCCGCCGAGCGCCGAGAAGCACTCCTGCAAGTGGAACGGGATCGGATAGTAGACCATCGTCGCCACGCCGCGCGCTTTCATGTCGGCCTGAACGCGATCGCGTCGACCGCCGTCGATCCGCACCACGTACTGGTGCACGGAATGCCCGTCGTGAACGGCGGGAGCCGTCACGCCGCGTGCGGCGAGACCGCGAGCGGAGAACAGCGCCTCGTAGCGACGCGCGTTCGCACGACGTGCGGCGTTCAACGCCTCGAGATGCGGCAGGCCCGCACCGAGGATCGCCGCCTGCAGGGCGTCGATGCGGAAATTGCCGCCGACGATCCGATGTGCGTACTGCGCCGACTGTCCGTGGGCACGAATCATCCGCAGCAAGGCGGCGCAGGCCGCGTCCTTCGTCGACGCCATGCCCGCGTCCCCAGCCGCGCCGAGATTCTTGGTCGGAAAGAACGACCACGCGGCGATGGCCGAAAGTTCGCCCGCGATACGTCCACGGTGATCCCGAGCGCCGATCGCTTGGGCGGCGTCTTCGAGAACGGGGACACCACGCGCCGCGGCGATGATCGGATCCATGTCGATCACGTGTCCGTAGAGATGCACCGGCACGATCGCCTTCACACCCTTCATATCCATCGCGGCGAGTGCCGCGGGGTCGAGACCGTAATGACGCCGTTCGATGTCGCAGAACACGGGCGTCGCGCCGAGCCGGGCGATCGTGCCCGCGGTGGCGAAGAACGAGAACGGCGACGTGACGACGCGATCGCCGGGGCCGACTCCGAGAGCCATCAAACCCGCAAGGAGCGCGTCGGTGCCGCTCGACATGCCGATCACGTGGTGTCCGTCCACCACCTTCGAGCACGCCGCTTCGAACGCCTCGACTTCCTTGCCGAGAATGAACTGCCGATGATCGAGCACACGCAACGCGGCGGCCTTCATGTCTTCGGCGAAACGAGCCGTCACGCGGCCGAGATCGATGAATGGAACGCTCACGACGATGGCTCCGTAAGGCCGCCCGTCGGGGCGCGTTGATAGACCCTTCCGCAGGTGCAGCGGAACTCGGGGGCGACGATCGATTCTCCGCACCGACACGCGTACCCACACGGACGCGCGGGATTCCCCGCAACGACGACGAAATCGGCGACGTCGCGAGTCACGACCGCACCGGCTGCGACGAAGGCGCCGACGCCGACGGTGATGCCGCAGCGGAGCGTCGCGTTCGCCCCGATCGTGGCGCCCTCCTTCACGAGTGTCGTTTCGAAGCGATCCCGACGCGGGAACCGCGCACGCGGGCGACGCACGTTGGTGAACACGGCGGAGGGTCCGACGAAGACTCCGTCTTCGAGGCGTACGCCGTCGTAGAGGGACACGTGATTCTGGATGCGGCACCCGTCACCGACGACGACGGATCCACCGACGAAACATCCTTGGCCGATGACGCAGTCGCGACCGATCCGCGCACCCGTCATCAGGTGGGCCCCGTGCCACACGCGGGTGCCGTCGCCGACGACCGCTCCCGCATCGACATGAGCGGATGGGTGGACGAAGACGTCGGTCATGCGCGGACCTCGATCGGTCGACCGACGCCGACGGGCTCGCCGTCCGCTCGCAGGCTGCGGCTCGCCGCGTCGAGCACACGAACGACGGCCGCTCCGTGACGGCCGCCGGTCAACGGTTCGCGACGTGTCCGGCACGCGTCGACGAAGTGCTCCATCTGTGCGCGCAACGGTTCGACCGTCGGCAAATCGACCTCCGTATGCCCTTCGCGACGATGGACGAGCGCCCCGTCGCGCATGTCGACGCCCGTATCCCACAGCCGGAGGGTCCCGCCGCGGCCGTCGTCGTCGAACGTCGCCATTTTCCGATCACCGACCACCGTCAACCGATGCTCGCGATGCGGGTGCAACCACGAAACGTGGACATGAGCCTTCACGCCGTCCGGGAAGTCGAGGTGGGTCACGGTGACGTCGCTCCGGTTCTCGAGGAGCCAAGCGGCGCCGATCGCTCGTACACGAACGGGGGTCGCGTCGAGCACGTGGATCATCGCGGCGAAGTCGTGCGGGGCGAAGGACCAGAGGATGTCCTCGGAAGGGCGCACGGTTCCGAGATTGAGTCGTTGCGCCTGCAGATAGCGGACGACACCGAGATCACCGCGTCGGATCCACGCGCGCAAGGCGGTAAGGGCCGGGTGGAAAAGCGTGACGTGCCCCACCATCAGCACACGACCGCCGCGGTCCGCGATCTCGACGAGGGTGTCCGCATCCGCCGACCGCAACGTCATCGGTTTTTCGACGAACACGTCCTTGCCGCGCAGGAGAGCATCGCGCGCCAGTTCGAAGTGCGTCGGAGCGGGCGTCGCGACGACGACGGCGTCGATTTCCGGATCGTCCAACAGGGCCGACCACGACGAGGCGCGTACGGCGGGGGGGAGAGCGGCGATGACGGACGGGTCGACGTCGAACACGCGGCGGAGGACCCCGAGTTCGCTGAGCACGCGGAAGTGATTGCGCCCCCAGGCCCCGAGGCCGACGAGCGCCACGTTCGGACGCGACGACATGGAAGGATGCTACGCGAGCCGAACCTCCGGGCGAGTCTCGGTCGGCCTACGGAAAATGAAGCAACCCCGGCCCTTGGGGACCGGGGTTGTTTCTCGGAGCGATGGGGGCGATCAGACGCCGCCGCCACCGCCGCGACGACCGCCGCCGCCGCCCTGACCACCACGGCCGCCGCCCATGCCGCGGCCGCCCATGATCGAACCACCGAGGGCTTCTTCGACCTTCTTCGCTTCATCCTCGTTGAGGAACTTGCGGAGGTCGCCCTTCAGCTCGTCGCGGAACGCCTGCATTTCCGACATCATCTCCTCGCGGGAGAGTTCGCCGGAGCGCATGGCTTCCATCATCTCGCGCATCTTGTCCTGCGCGGTCTTCTGGAGTTCCTTGAGCTGCTCGGTCTTCTTGTCGTCGAGTTTGAGTTCCTTGGCGACGTCGTCGAGGGTCTTCATCTGACCGCCGGCCATCGCGCGGCGATCGTTGCCCGTCTGACCCTTCTCGATGCGTTCGGCGAGCTTCTTCGCCGCATCCGCGAGAGCCTTGTCCGTGCCCGTGGCGAGCGCATTGAGCACCGGCAGGGCGGGCTTGCCGACCTTCTCGATGGCGGCGACCGACGAGTCGCGGATGACGGTGTTGCCGTCGGCGATCTTCGCCGCGAGGGTCTTCACCCACGCTTCGGCGGCGGCATCGAGGGCCGCGGGCTTCGCCGCATCCTGGGCGGCCGTCGCAGGGGCGGCGGCCTTCTTGGGCGCGCCCGCGGGCGCACCTTCTTGAGCCACGGCCACGACGGCCGAAAGTGCCATGACGAGAGCGAACGGGAGCTTCTTCATTGTGGTGACCTCAATGGGGGGCCGTGAGACACGGCTCCCCCGTCGCCATCCATTACGGAGGACGGTTCCGATTCTTTCAGGAAACCGGTCGTCCGCCACCCACAATGCCCCCGAATGTCCGATTTTCGGAAAATACGGGATCAACCGCTCGCTTCGGCGGACCGAAAGACCGTCTTGTCCACGCGGTGCTTCTTGAGGAGACGCGACAACTGCCCGCGATCCATCTTCAGGGTACGGGCGGCCGCCGCGATGTTGCCGTGGCACTCCATGAGGCGGGCCCGCAACAACCGCTTCTCGAAGGCGTGCTTCGCCATGCGCAGCGAATGCCCACTCACCCCGCCGTCCGGATCGCTCAGGAAGGCCGCGATCGGATCGGCCGCGCCGGCGACGGCGGGCTGAAGCTTCGAGCCGACCATCGCCACTCCGATGGTTTCGGTGGCCGCACGGATCGCGTCGAGATCGACGGCGTCGAGGCGACGTTGGGGGTTGTCGGAGGCGACGTAAACCGCCGCGCACGCCTTACCGTTCACGAGCACCGGAAGCGAGTAGCCCATACCCCGGGCGGTCGGGTCCACCAGAGTGACCCCGTCGTCGTTGCTCTTCAGGGCGAGCTTGCGGGCGTGTTCGTAAACCGCCCCCGCCTGGGCGTCGAAATCGGGATGGCCCTTCGAGGCGGCGACGACGTCGTCGGCATGTCGGGTCAGCACCATGGCGCGGCAGCCGTCCGTCACGAGGCGGAGGAAGTCGACGGCGGCGGCGACACGCTCGGAGGTGGTGGCGGCCGTCTGCAACCGCAGAGTGGCCTCGAGAACATCCTTGACGACGCGGGAATGAGTGGTGACGGGGGCAGGGGAACCGGAAACGACCATGAGAGTGCTCCTTTGGATTAGTCGGACTTTATAGATTTCTCTTATCGATCAATCCTCGTTTCGCGAAGATTGTGTTTTATTTTCAGTTTTTGCAGTATTGGCGCGTGTCGTTTTGTCGCCTCTTCGGGATTTTCGTGTCAAGGGGGTCACGCCGGATCGTCACGCCGTAGGGCGCACGGGCTCCGGTGCCCGAGAGCGACGTCCGGCGCCGCGCCCGGACCCCCGTCGCGTCCATAGACCCGCCGACCGAAAAGTGACGCTCTTTTTTCGCGGATTTCCCGTTAGAGTCCGCGCGTCATGAAGGAAGCCGCCGGGTACGTCCTCCTCTCCCCCGCCCCTTCGGGTTGGCAGGTGCTGCTCCTGCGCAACGCACGTCATCACACGTGGGGATTTCCCAAGGGACATCTCGATGGCGACGAATCGCCGCGCGACGGCGCCGCACGCGAAGTGACGGAGGAAACCGGCATTCGCGACTTCATTCCCGTCGACGGTTTCGAATCCGTCACCGTCTACAAAGACAAATTCGCGGGCTCCGATGCGCTCGATCCGGAAGACGTTCCGGAGAAGCGCGTCCGCTACTTCCTCGCGACGGTCGCGACACCGACCCTCAAGCGCTCGCGCGAACACGACGCCGGGGGCTGGATGCTTCCCGAAGAAGCGGCGAGCCTGCTCGCCCACGAGGATCTTCGACGCGTCCTGCGCGACGCGCTCGCCCGCGTCCGCAACGGCTGATCCGCGCGCGATGTCGCTGCTTACGTTCCAAGGCGTCCGCAAGGTCTACGGCGGGGAGACGCTGCTCGAAGACGTGACGTTCACGATCCGCGACGGCGACCGCATCGGCGTCGTCGGCCGCAACGGAGCCGGCAAGTCGACCATCTTCCGCCTCGCGTGCGGCGAGGAAACGGAAGACGGCGGCGAGATCTCGCGCGGGCGTGGGACGACGATCGCGCGACTCGCCCAAGATCCGCAGCTCGACCCTCGGGCGACGATTCTCGAAGAAACGCTGAAAGCGCTCGCCCACGTTCGAGACCTGGAAACACGTTTGCGCGCCCTCGAAACCGCGATGGAAACCGCGGATCCGGAGACGGCCGCACGACTCGCCGAAGAACACGGCACGGTGCACGAGCGTTTCGAACGCCAGGGCGGCTACAGCCTCGAGGCGCGTGCCCTCGAAGTGTTGGCGGGGCTCGGCGTTCCGCAAGAGATGACGTCTCGGAAATGCGAAGGCCTTTCGGGCGGAGAACGCAGCCGCGTCGCCCTCGCACAGATCCTTCTGCTCGATCCCGATCTCATGTTGCTCGACGAGCCGACGAACCATCTCGATCTCGAAGGCGTCGAATGGCTCGAAGGTCACCTTCGCGCGTCGGGCAGCGCCTACCTCGTCGTCTCCCACGACCGTTGGTTTCTCAATCGCGTGACGGATGCGACCCTCGACGTGTCCGACGGCACCGCCCGCATGTGGCCGCAAGGTTACGGCGGCTTCGAAAAACTGAAGGCCGACGAGCACAAGACGCTGCTCCGCGAGGTCGAGAAGCAGCGCGCCTACATCGAAAAGGAGCGCGCGTTCATTCGACGCCACCTCGGGTCGCAGCGCTCTCGAGAAGCGTCGGGGCGACTGAAGCGCCTCGAACGCATCGAACTGCTCGTCCCGCCGCCCGGTGAACAATCCGCGGCGTCCTTCACGCTCGTGCCCGATCGTCCGCAGGGCAATCTTCCGATCTCCGCACGCGAGTTGTCCATCGAACTCGGGGGCCGCGAGATCTTCCGCGACGTGAGTTTCGATCTCCTTCCCGGGGATCGCCTCGGCATCGTCGGACCGAACGGCACCGGCAAGTCGACGCTTCTCAAGATCCTCGCGAATCGCCTCGAAGCGAAGACGGGTCGCGTCGACATCGCCCGTTCGTGCGACATCGGCTACTTCGACCAGGATCATCGCCTCCTCAGCCCCGACGCGACCCCTTATTCAACGATCCACGACTACCGGCCCCAATGGACGGATTTCGCGGTTAGGTCGTGGCTCGCGCGATTCCTCTTCCATGCCGACGACGTCGAACGCCCGGTGTCGACGCTTTCGGGCGGCGAACGGGCGCGGCTCGCCCTCGCACGCCTCCTGATCGATCGTCCCAACGTGTTGTTCCTCGACGAACCGACGAACCACCTCGACATCCCTTCCTGCACGGCGCTCGAAGAGATGCTCGACGGATTCACGGGAACGTTGATCGTCGTGTCCCACGATCGTTGGTTCCTTCAGCGGGTCGCGACGCGGATCCTCTGGATCGAGCGGGGAAAGAGCGTCTTCACCCACGGCACGTGGACCGAAGCCGCGCAAAAACGCCGCCAAGGCATCGAAGAGGCGCGTCGCGCGGCCGAAGACGCCCGCGACAAGGCGGCGAAGGCCGTCCGCGCGGCGGCTCCCCGCAAGACGGAGAGCGCTCCGAAGAAGAAAAAGCGTACGTTGACGGAAGTCGAAGACGAAATCATGCGGCTCGAAGCACGGAAGGAAGCGATGCACGCGTCGTTGGGCGACCCGGCCCTCTACGCCGACGCCGACCGCGTGAAGGCGGTCCGCGACGAACTCTCGACGGTCGAGAAACGTCTCGAAGAGGTCAACGAAGAATGGGCGGGATTCGCATGAACGGCGATTCGCTGAAGGGCAAGAAGGCGGTGTTTTTCGACGCGGGTTTCACCTTCCTCGAACCGCACGCGCCCGTTCCCGCGATCTACCGCGAGACGGCGGCCGCTCTCGGCGTCGACACCGACGAATCCCGTTTCCAAGACGCCTTCCATGCCGCGTGGCGCGGCGCGGGCGGGCGAGCGTTCCGCCCCGATCACCGCACGTCCGACGCGGAGGAACTCGAGGCGTGGCGCGTCCTGACGCGACACATCGCCTCCGAGTTTCCGCAGCTCCTCGACCGCCACCCCGAATGGCTCGAAGCGTTGGTGGCCCGATTCGATTCCGGCTCGACGTGGCGGGTGGCCGCGGGTGCCCGACCCCTCTTCGCCGCGTTGAGGGAGCGCGGCCTCAAACTCGCGGTCGTGTCGAATTGGCACACCGCGCTCCACCGCATTTTGGACGAGCTCGCAATCTCGGAATCGTTCGATTTGGTCGTCTGTTCGGGCGGTGAGGGCTTCCGCAAACCCCATCCCGAACTCTTCCGGCGCGCCCTTTCGAGACTTGGGCTTTCTCCCGAAGAAGTCGTGCATATCGGCGATTCGTTCCACGACGACGTCGCGGGCGCACGCCGCGCCCGAATCGATGCATGGCACCTCGCCGCCACTCCGGTCGCCGGGCGCCATGGGACGATCCCGTCCCTCGAAGCGCTCCACCGAAACCTCCTCACGAACGGGTAGCGATTCGAGGCGAATGCCGTTGACGGCGGATCGTGGCCGACCGTACCATCGGGGGTCGGCGGTGCATTTCCCAATCGCGCACTCCGACAAACCCGTGAATTCAACAGATCCCAAGATCCCCACGCCGGGGGCGCTTGCTCACGATGTTTTCAACATCGTGACGGTTCTCTTCGGCGTCCAGGACACGCTCGAGTCGATTCCTCCCTCCGATCCACGAATCGCTCGTTGCCGGGCGGACTTGGAGGTCGTCGTCGAACGACTCAAGAAAGTCGGCGGGGACCTCGTGTCGATGACCCCGCCGAAACCATGAGCGTCGGTACGCTCCGACTCACGTCGGGCTGGGTGGCTTGACGCTCAGCGCGCGCATCACCGCTTCCTGAAGTTCCTGCCGAGTGACCGGTTTTTGAAGGAACTCGGAAGCGCCCGTTTCACGGGTGACGATGATGGGGTCGAGATCGCGACGTCCCGTGACGAACACGATCCGGACGTCTTCGAGATCGGGATTGGTGCGGATCTTTCGAGCGACGTCGAGTCCGTTCATCCCCGGCATGTTCACGTCGAGCAGGACCACCTGCGGCTTGTGTTTGCCGATGTGCAGGAGCCCGTTGATGCCGTCGTGCTTGACCGTGACGTCCCAGCGTCCGTCCCCATCGAGGTAGGTCCGCAGCGTCGACGCGACCTGTTGGTCGTCTTCCACGAGCAGGATCGACGGACGATGGTCCAATCCGGCCGGAACCGGCATCCCGCGCTGGCGGAGGAACGCCGCCAACACCTTGGAGTCCACCCGGCGGTGCCCACCCGGCGTCCGGAACGCCTGGAGGTACCCGCGGTCGATCCAGTTGGCCACGGTGCGCTCGCTGACACCGACCATTTTCCCGATTTCGTTCGTGGTTAAGAGCGGCTGCAAGGCTTGGTCTCCGGTGTCCCCGAGGGGCTGCGCGGACAAAATTACACGCCACGCAGGAGGGGGACAACGGAATTTCCCAAAATAACCTCGGGAGTTTTTTCGGCTCTTATGGACTGGCCGCAGATCGCCAGATCCGCCGGTGAAAGCTCAGCCCTTGGCGGGCCAAGGAAGAGCGGCCCACCACGTCGCGAACGCGTCGGGCGGGGCCACCCAAATCTGCCGGTCCAACCCCGCGTACACCCAAACGAGTTTGCCGTCGGGCGGACCACCGAAGAGGTATTCGAACTCTCCGATACGGACGCGCAGCGCGCGATCCATCGTGCGCTCGGCGTTCTGACGCGCCCCGCGCCAACCTTCGAACAACAACTCGCGCGGCCAATCCTTCTCGGAGAAACGGGCCCGCGCGCCGACGCGACGCCCCAACAACGAACCGACCGGATCCGTGTTCGGAGGCACCACCTCTTCGAGCAACACGGCTTCGACCGAAGTCGGAGCGACCCCGCCGTCGAAGGCGAACGGCGCAACGCTCGTCAAACTGACCGCGCGCGGCGGACGCGTCCTGCCACAACCCGCGGCGACGCCGAACACGGCGAGAAGGCAGAGGATCGTAATGGTTCGTTTCATTCCGCGACGACTTCGACGGCCTTCACCAGAAACGGCGTTTTCGGCGCCGTCGGTCGCCCGGTGAGGGTATCAGTTTCGACTGGAATCCCGGCGATTTTCTCCAATACGGCGAGACTTTCCGTATCGGCGACTTTGCCGAACACGCAATGCCCCCAATCCTCGGGACGGGACGTCCCATGGAAATCGAGCGTCGGCTGATCGACGAGATTGAAGTACCACGCCGCCGTCGCCGAATGCGGCTCGGCCTTGCGGGCCATCGCGATCGTTCCACGGACGTTGAGAAGTCCGTTGTCGGCCTCGTTGCGGATCGGGCCGCGCGTCGGACGCTCCTTGCCCGCCGCGTCGAAACGTCCGCCGTCAATCCGCACGCCCGCTTCGACGCGATGAAGTCGGGTGCCGTCGTAGAACCCGGACTTCGCGTACGTGAGAAAGTTCGACACGGTCGCAGGCGCTTTCCGCCGTGCGAGTTCCACCGTCACGACGCCGAGGTCGGTCACGAAACGCACGACGGGCCGTTCGGACTTCCCCGCTTCGATCGGAGCATCCTTCCAAAGATCGCCCCATGTGCCCGGCCCCTTCTTCGTCGCCGTGCTCGCGGCGACCCCCGCGGCGGGTGCGGCCTCCGAAGACGCACCGCACGCGGCGAGAATCGCCAACAGAACGAGGAGCAGGGGACGAGCCGGCGAAACGCGTCATGACGGAACTCCGCAACGTGGGGCGATTGAAGAAAACTCCGTGCCGATCGGTGGAAAAGCGCGACGGAAGAGGGCTTCCACGTTGATCTTGCGACGTCGAAAAAAAAGATGCGTCGCGAGGCGGAAATTGCGACGCACGCTCACCGAACGCGGAGTAGATTTCCTGCGTCCGGACGAGGCATTGTCCGGGCACCCCCCGAACGAAAGTTCAGATGCCATGGAATGACCCCGAGTTGCACGGGGCGGGCGGCCTCCTCCTCGAGGAGACCGGATCGACGGCGCGGCGGACGCGGTGTTACCGCCCCGCGGCCACCGATCTCCACCACCTGCTCCCCTTGTCCGTGTGTGATGTCCGACCGATCGCGAAGCCCGTCACGAACGATGCGCCGATTTCATTGGCGACGTTGATCTAGGTGAGCCTCGAGATCCGATCCCGCCGCGAGCATCCGCAAGGATGACCGCGGCGGAGTCATTTTCGGCGACCGCGCGAATTCAGGCGGGGCCGGTCGCGGCGAAATCGATCGCACCCGCGGGGAGGAAATAGATGATCAACATCTTTCCCCCTTCGACGGTCGGGATGTGCCAGGAACCCGGCCCCTCGAGCACCCATCCTTCACGGCGCCCGTCGAACGTCGGGCTTCCTTCGAGGGCGAACGCAATGCTGCACTCACCGTTCGGATGCCGATGTCCCGGACCTGGACCCGTCATGACGACGGCGTCGATCGACAGGTCGAACGTGGCGGGCGTCGGCTTCGCCAAACGCCCCCACTTCACCGGCCAATCTCCGCGTTCGGCCAAGAGCCCCGCCTCGTGGGCCTTCACGAGGCGGTCCTTCAACGACCCCATTCCGCCGTGCGGAAGAACGGCTTCGAGACGACGCGTGGACGCGGGATCCGCGAAGTCGATCTTCGCCACCGCTTCCGCCAACGGGGCGAGGGCGGCGATCAGGGTTTCGCGGGTCTCGGTCATCTCACTTCACCTCGATGGTGGCCTTGTTGATCATCAACGTCTCGGACGTCTGTCCGGTGCGACTGCCCTTTTCTTCGAGCTTCTTCATGACGTCCATACCCTCGGTGATTTCACCGAAGATCGTGTGCTTGCCGTCGAGCCAAGGCGTCTTCACGAAGGTGAGGAAGAACTGCGAGCCGTCCGTGTTCGGACCGGCGTTCGCCATCGAGAGCAACCCTCCACGGTCGTGCTTGACCGAGGGATTGAACTCGCCCGCGTACTTGTAGCCGGGGCCGCCCGTTCCCGTCCCGAGCGGGCATCCGCCCTGAGCCATGAAGCCGGGAATTACGCGGTGGAACTTGAGGTTGTCGTAGAAGCCGAGCTTCGTCAGATAGATCGTGCTGGTGACGTGCATCGGAGCGACGTCCGGCATGAGCTTCACGCGGATGACGCCCTTGCTCGTGTCGAGCACCCACGTGTAGGTCTTCTTCGCGTCGAAGGTTTGCTTCGGCGGAGCACCGACCGTCGACTTCCACGACGGCGAGTTCTTGTCGATCTTCGCCGTAGCGATGAAAGCGTCGATCGCGTCGATGGCCGCATCGGCGGCGGGCTTCGACTCGGGCGCCTTGGGCTTCGCGTCCTGCGTCGCCGCCTCGGGGGCCTTCTTCTGATCCTGCGCACCCGCCTGCTTGTTGCAGGCCACCAACGCCAACATCGCGCAAAGCGACACGGCGACGAACGTGGGGAACTTGGTCATGGGGTTTCCTCGGAATCGCCTCCGCGCGGGGGGCGAGCGTCGATACGGTAACGAAGCCAACGGCACTCGATAGGCCCGGTCATGACGGGCCACTTTCGGTCGGCACGCAGGCCGAGGTGGCGCGTCAGCCCGGGATCTCCGGACAACACGCAGACACCGGCCCCCGGGAACTTCCGGACCCACCGGGAGAGATCCATCCACGAGACGATCAGGTCGTCGGCCTCGCCGAGGCGTTCGCCCCAAGGAGGGTTCGTGACGACCATCGCCGGAGGCTCCGGAGGGTCGAAGGCGTCCACCGCGGTTTCCGCCCACGTGATCATGTGCCCGACCCCCGCGGCCTCGGCGCCCTTCCGAGCCAGCGCGATCGCCCCCGGATGCCGATCCGCTCCGAACAGGCGCGCGGGAATCGACGACTTCGCCCGCGCCGCGGCGGACGTGCGGGCACGCTGGACCATCGCGGGATCGACGTCGGGCCACTTCTCGAAGGCGAACGCGCGCTGCAGTCCGGGCGCCATCTCGGCCGCCCACATCGCGGCTTCGATGAGGAAAGTCCCCGAACCACACATGGGATCGACGAGTACGGAGGCCCGATCCCAACCGGAAAGACGCAAAAGTCCCGCCGCGATCGCTTCGTTGAGCGGACTCTTCACTTGGACGGGACGCCAGCCGCGCTTGTGCAAGCTCTCGCCGGACCAGTCACGCCAAATCGTCGCCTCGTCGCGCACCACGAGAAGTTTGAGCGGAAGATCCGGGGCGTCGGTGTCGACCGACGGACGGCGTCCGGTCAGCATGCGGAAGCGGTCGCAGATCGCGTCCTTCAGGACGAGCGCGGCGAAACCCGAATGCGAAACCCGCGAGTCGCGAATCGTCGCGTCGACGGCGATGGTCTGATCGACGCGCATCCAACGATCCCAAGGCAGCGCGGCGGCGAGCCGAAGGAAACCTTCGCGCGAATCCGCGGGCCCGCGACCGAGCAGTTCCATCACGCGCGTCGCGGTGCGCAACCACAGACACGCTTCCACGAGGCCGCGCTTCGATGCGCGGAAGGCGACGCCTCCGCGCCCCGGCTTCACGTCGGCGTAGCCGAGATCGGAAAGTTCGGCCGCGAGGGCTTCCTCGAGACCGAGCGTGCAGGCCGCGTGGGCTTCGCGCAGCCCGTCTTCAATTTCCAAAGTTGAATCTCAGCATCTGCGTCTTCGTGGGCAGCGGAAGAAGCCTGCGGGCGATGAGGAAGTTCCGCGCCTCGAGAAGATTTCCGAAGATGCGGTAGGCGGTCGTCTGTTCGAGATAACTCAACCCCGGAGAGCCGCCGGTACCGGTGCGCGCACCGATCATGCGTTCGACCATGCGCGCGTGACGGAAGCGGAACATGCGGAACGCCTGTTCGAACTCGACGAGACCGTCGAGCAGCGTCGACGGCCAACGCAACAGAGGTTCGTCGCGGTACGTCGTGATGAACATGAAGGCGCGTCGCGCTTTGAGTTCGGCGGGAGTGCCCTCGAACAAGTAATCGCGAATCGCCTTGCGCTGGGAGTCGAAACGCGCTCGCGCGGCGGCACGTTCGGTTTCCGTCAACACGGGATTCGATCCGTGGAAGGCCTCCTGTTCGGCGACGTAGCCGTCGAACGCGTCGCGGAAGGCTTCGGCGAAATCGGGGAACGTCTCGTCGATCGGCGTCCGCCCGAGCCAGTCGAGCAGCGCGTCTTTCAGGGTCATCTCGCCGAGACGGCGTTCGATGCGCGCGCGCTCGTCGGGATTGAGATGCAAGGCGTAACTTCCACCTCCGAGACGCTCGCGATGGGCTTCCGGGAGCCCCGCCAAGATCTCCATCTCGCGGAACTGCACCGACTGGAATCCGGACGCGGGCGTGATCGCGTCTCGAAACGCGAGGAACGACAGCGGATGCATCGTTTCGATGACGCGGAAATGGTCGACGGCGACGCGCAGGATTTCATTGACGCGTCCCACGGTCGCGACGACGTCGGGAACGTCACGCTCCGCGACGGTCTCCGAACGCACGCCGCCCGACGGCGCGCGCCCGAGAAGGTCGCGAGCCCGACCGAGTTCGTGCAGCATCAACTTGAACCAAAGCTCGAACACCTGATGGACGACGATGAACGTCATCTCGTCGTGGTGGAGAAGGTCCCGCGTGTCGCCGGGCGCTCGCCCGTAGGTCGGCGGACGCTGCGCATCGAGAACGCGACCGAGTTGGAGATACGACCCGTAGGTGGGCACGTTCGGGGTGGTCATGGGGACTCCGTAGGGCGATCCGATCCGAGTTCGGCGGGATCGGGCGGTGCGTCGGGACTCGCATCTCCGTCCGTCTCGGACGACGTGGTGAGCACCTTGTGGGGAGGTGGGCGACGCGGCGGACGCGACCCCGGATTCGCCGGATCCGCGACCGCCTGCGCATGGCGGGCCAGTGCGAAGAGCACCCGCGCGTCACGCGTTTCGATGGGCCCCGCGGTCAGGACGCGCGCGAGACTCTCGCGATAGGGACCGACGGTGCGGTCGTGGACGACGCGCAACTTCTCCAGCGCGAGAACGAGTTCGTCGATGAGCACGCCTCGCCAAGCGGCATCCAGGACGCGACCGCGCGCGCGCGTCGCCGTGATCTTGCGAGCGCCGGACGCCGCGAAGATGTCGTGCGCCACGAGGAGAACGGCCTGCGCGAGATTGAGACTGGAGTAGTCTTCCGCCGTCGCCGCGGAGATCACGAAGTGACACACCCGCAGTTCGTCGGCGGTCAAACCGGAGTCTTCGCGACCGAACAGGATGCCGACCTCGAGCCCGCGCGACGCGGCGTCGATGATGCGCGGCCCCGCCTCGGACGGCAGCAACGTTTCGACGCGGTGCCGCGCACGCGCCGTCGTTCCGACGAGCAACTGACACGTCGCGGTCGCCGCGGCGAGGTCCGGGAACACCTGCGCGTTCGCGAGGACGTCCTGCGCGCTCGACGCCATCTCGCGCGTCTCGGGATGATCGAGCGGGGGTCCCTTCACGAGAGACAATCGCGAAAGTCCGAAATTGCGCATGGCGCGCGCCGTCGAACCGACGTTGCGAGGCCCTTGGGGTTCCACGAGGATGATGCGAATGCGCCCAAGGACCGCCTTCATCGGGTCGTCGGGGCGCTCTTCGGAGGGGGCGGCGCCCGAGCGGGGGCGGGGCGGCCGCGGATCGTCCGGTTCCATGCTCCGATGGTAGCGCGCCGTTCGTTAGCATTCGCCCGATTCGGCATCGCGCCGACCCGGACTCAACCTCAACCGTCGGAGACCTCCTTGAACTCAGCCGTCGCCTCGATCGAAGCCGCCATCGCGAAAAACAAAATCGATACGAAGTCGCCGGGATGGCGCGAGAGCCTCCCGACCTTCCCGAAGACGTCCTTCGAGGGATGTGGGGAGATCCTTTGGAAACTGGAAACGTCGGTCGGCGACATGACGTTCCGCCTGCGCCACGACGTCGCGCCGAACCACGTCGCGAGCACGATCTGGCTCACGCTCCTCGGCTTCTACGACGGATTGACGTTCCACCGCATCATCAAGAGCTTCATGGCGCAGGGCGGCTGCCCCCGAGGCGTCGGCATGGGTGGTCCCGGCTACAAGTACGGCGGTGAGTTTTCGCCGAAGGCCGTCCATGACCGCCCGGGTCTCCTCTCGATGGCCAACGCGGGTCCGAACACCGACGGATCGCAGTTCTTCATCACGTTCGTGCCCACCGCGTGGCTCGACGGCAAGCACACGATCTTCGGCGAAATGATCGAAAACGACGCGGCCGGCGTGCAAACGCTCCTCGCCCTCGAAGCGGTTCCCACCGCGTCGCAGGACCGTCCGAAGACCCCGGTCCTCATCAAGAAGGCGACGATCGTCGCGTCATGACTTTCTCCCCGCGCACCGAAGGGGCGAATCCCCGCTCGAAGGACCTCGACCTGCTCACGACCGAAGCCATGCTTCGCGTGATGAACGACGAGGATCGGCGGGTACCGGAAGCGGTGGCCGAAGTCCTTCCCGCGGTCGCCGCGACGGTGGACGCCGTCGCGGAACGACTGCGGAAAGGCGGCCGCTACCACCTCTTCGGCGCGGGAACGTCGGGACGCCTCGCGGTACTCGATGCGGCGGAATGTCCGCCGACCTTCGGAACGCCGGCGTCGCTCGTCGTGGCGCACCTCGCGGGTGGACCCGAAGCGATGCTCCTCGCCGCCGAAGGGGCGGAGGACGACGAAACTCTCGGTCGCGCCGACGTGACGCGTGCGGCGATCGGTCCCGACGATGCGGTGCTCGCCGTGGCCGCGA
>CAIWVZ010000334.1 GCA_903916245.1 uncultured Planctomycetota bacterium
CGCCATGACGATCGCCCTCGGTCGATTGGCGGCCCGCACCGGCCCCGCCGCCGACGCCGCGTACGCCGCCCTTCTGAAAGAGGCGAAGGAACAGGATCGCCAGCACCGAGCGTTCGCCCTGATCGCTCTCGGCCTCTCGAAGCGGACGGCGTCGCACGCGGTTCTCCGCGCGGCGTTCACGGAAGCGAGGGATGAAATCGTCCGCGGCGCCGCGGCGGTCGGCCTCGGAATCGCCGGAGATCGCGACGCGTGGTCGCTGATCAAGGAGAAACTGGAGAAGAAGGGCAACCCCTTCCTGACCTGTCACCTGCTGAATTGGGTCGCGTTGACGCGCCATCCGGAAGGACTCGCGACGGCCGCGAAGTTCCTCTCCGAATCGAGAGATCCCGACGTCGTCGCGACCGCCGCCCTGACGCTCGGCATCGGCGGCGCCGCCGATTCCGGGGCCGCGCTTACGGCGCTTCTCGCGAAGACCAGCGTCCCGGAGATCCGCGCCGCGACCGCGACCGCCGTCGGCCGACTCGGAGATCGGCGTCAGGTCGAGCCCCTCATCGCCGCGGTCGAAGCCGCCAAGAGCAAGGAAGAGACGAAAGCGGCCTTGATCGCCGCCCTCGGCCTCGTGGTCGCGAAGCCCCCTATCCTTCTCGACGAACGAGCGGTGATCGACGCCGACGCCGGCGTTCGGATCGACGCGCTCGACTATCTGCTCGATCTTCTGTGAGCGTCAGTCGAACTGGTGGAACGCGCGGTTCACCGCGCGTTCGCCGCGCTCACCGTCGTGCCGGAAAAGCGCCTTCGCCGGGCGCAGCGCGTCGGGGCCGGAGACGTTCGCGAGCATCTCGGCGAGGGCCACGCGATCGTTCCACGGCAACGCCGCGGTCTCCGGTGCGTGTTCGACGAAATCCAACACGTCGCGGCTCGGTCGGGCGGCGAGATCGAAGAAAAGGCGACGGCGCTGCTCGGCGTCGAGAGACTTCGAAGCGATCGCCGTCTTGAGCAGCCGGGTGCCGTCGACGTCTCCGAGTCGATGCAGGGCGGCGGCCGCCCGCGCTTTGAGCACTTCCGTCGACTTCGGATCCGCCGCAAGTCGGCGTGCGACGTCGAGACAGCGCACATCCTGAACCTTGGCGAGACCGTCCATCGCGATTTCCCGCGACGTTCCCCGCGACGCTTCGTCGATCAGGATGCCGACGAACGCCGGAGCCGCGGCGCGCGCGACGATACGAACGACGTAGCGACGCTCCTCCGGCGTCTTGGCCTCGCGCAGCCACGCCTTCAACGGCTCGACGGCTTCGTCGGCGTTCTCACGCAGAAGTCGCGACGCGAAGAAGGCCTTGCGACCCGCCGATCGCGCATCGGAGGAACCCGAAGTCGCGTAGGAATCCCGCAGGCTCGCGACGACGGCCCCTCCGGAGAGTCTCGCTTCCGGTTCGAGAGCGCGCGCCGACAGTTCGACGTCGATGGCGCCCGCCTTCATGTCGAGCGCGCCGAGGCGTCGACGCAGTTCACTGCGTTCGACGTTGATGAGATCGCGTTCGGCCTTCACCAACACCGCCTCCGCGGCGGAGGGCGCGGCGAACGCCAACTCGGCACCGGGAACTTCGGGTGCGAGGGGAACGATGTCGTCGTCGAATCGATCCTTCGTTTCGGGACTCGACGCCGCGACCGTCGACGGAACGACGGGCAACGACGGCGACGTCGCACGTCCGGCCCAGAACGCTCCGCCGGCGATGAACACCGCGGCGGCCGCGGCGACGGCGGCGATACGCGGACGACCCGTCGACGGACGCCGTTCGAAGGAGACCGCGGGCAACGTCGACAGTTTGTCCATCAACGCCAAGTCCTCGCCCACCGCGGCGGCACACGCGGTGCACGCGGCGAGATGGTCGTTGAAGGCCGCTTCTTCCGGCGGCGACAACACGCCGTCGAAGTAGAACTCGGCTTGAACCCGGATTCGGGTGCAAAGATGAGAGGTCATGGCGACGAAAGCTCCTCGCGCAAACGCTGCTTGGCACGGAACAGCACGAGCGAAACGGTATTCGGAGTGGTGTCGAGCCGTTCGGCGATCTCGGTACAGGACAACCCTTCGACGTATCTCATACGCACGACGTTGGCATAGCGTTCGGGCAATCTGCCGACGGCGAGACGCACCGCGCGGGCCTCTTCGTCGCGCGCCAACGCTTCGAGGGCCGACGGACCCGGATCGGTTCCGGCCGCCGGATCCGCCGCATGTTCTTCGAAGATCCGATGTTCCACCTTCGCGCGCCGCTTGTGGCTGATGGCGAGGTTCACACCGATGCGGAAAAACCACGTCGAGAATCGATGCGTATCGAGATAGGTGTGGAGGTTCTCCCAAGCTTTCAGGATGCTCTCTTGAACGAGATCCCGAGCCCGCTCCCGCTCCCCCACGATCGGCAAAAGGACATGCAGCAGCGTCGCCTCGTAGCGACCTACGAGCGCGCCGAAGGCCTCCTGGTCTTTCGCGCGAGCGCGGGAGATCAGGGCCGATTCCGTCTGCGGGGGCTGTCCCATGCGATCCGCCATGTCTTACGGCCTCCGTCGCCCCCTCTTTCGGGGCGATTCGGAAAAATCAGCCGTCAAGAAGGCTTCGGCCGGTCATGAGAGGGCTCGGGGCGATCTCGGCGGTCGCCAACAACGTCGGAATGACGTCGCAAAGGCGCCCGTCGGGCCGCAAGATCCGCCCCCGATGGGCATCGGAAACCAGGTGGAAGGGCACCGGATTGGTCGTGTGCGACGTATGCGGCTGCCCCGTGATCGGATCGACCATCATCTCGCAATTTCCATGGTCGGCCGTGACGACGAGCGAGCCGCCGCGCTCGAGAACGGCGTCGACGATCGCTCCGATCCCCGCGTCCACGACTTCGACCGCACGGATCGCGGCGGGAAGCACTCCGGTGTGTCCCACCATATCGGGGTTCGCGAAGTTCACGACGAACGTGTCGAGACGACCGGATCGAATCGCGTCCACCGTCTTCGCCGTCACTTCCGCGGCACTCATTTCGGGAGCGAGATCGTAGGTCGCGACTTTGGGAGACGGGACGAGGATGCGCTCCTCTCCTCGGAACGCCTCTTCGCGGCCGCCGTTCAAGAAGAACGTGACGTGGGCGTACTTCTCGGTCTCGGCGATGCGCAACTGACGCATGCCCGCCGACTCCATCATTTCGCCGTAGACCTCCCGCAACGAGATCGGTGGGAAGAGTACGGGGAACGGAAAGTCCGCACGGTATTCGGTCATCGTGACCTGAGAGAGGTCGAGGGCTTCGATCGGCCACTCGGCGAAACCGCCGAGCCCGTGCAACGCGATGGACAACTGACGCGCGCGGTCGGGGCGGAAATTGACGAAGAACACACCGTCCCCGCGAGCGAGCGTGAATCCGCCGTCGATCAGTGTCGGCGCGATGAATTCATCACCCTCGTCGCGCGCGTAGGCGGCGGCCACGGCCCCGACGCCGCTCGCGGCTCGATGTCCGACGCCGCGCACCATCGCGTCGTACGCGCGCTTCACGCGTTCCCAGCGATTGTCGCGGTCCATCGCCCAATAGCGGCCGATCACCGTTCCCAAAACGCCGGTGTGTGTGTCGGCGAAGACGCGATCGAGACGATCGAAGTACGACGACGCGCAGCGCGGGGCGGTATCCCGTCCGTCGGTAAACGCGTGAACGACGACGCGATTCCCGTGAAGCCCACGCGCGGCGGCGATGCGAATCGCGGCGTGCACGTGCTCTTCGTGGCTGTGGACACCACCGTCGGACAAAAGCGCCAACAGATGCAGCCGCTTCCCGGTTTCGCGCGTGCGGTCGATCAGCGCGACCAATTCGGGATGTCGCGCGAGGGAACCGTCTTCGATCGCGTTGTTGATGCGGTCGATCGACTGGACGACGATCCGCCCCGCGCCGATGTTCATATGACCGACTTCGGAATTGCCCATGAGGCCGGGCAAGAGCCCGACGGACTCGCCGTGAGAGAGGATCTGCGTCTGCGGGTAGACGCGTCGCAGCCGATCGAAGACGGGCGTATGGGCGAGCGCGACCGCGTTGGCTTCGCGCTCGGCGCGACACCCGAATCCGTCACAAACGATCAGACCGAAGGGACGTCGCGCCACGCGGTACTCCGAAGAAGGCGGCCGGGGCTACTCTTCCCGCCGCCCGCCTCCGAGCAAACCGGATCGCAGCAGGAAGTAGAGAAGCTGGGCCAAGGCGGCGACCGCCGCCGCGACGTACGTCGCCGCCGCCGCACGGAGCACCTTGCGGGCCCCGCCGAGTTCCTCCGCGTCAAGATACGCGCCTTCCTCGAGCGTCACCAACGCCCGGCGGCTCGCGTCGAATTCGACGGGCAACGTGATCAACGAGAACAACACGGCGAAGCTGAACAGCCCGATGCCGAGGAGGAGGACGCCCCTTCCGAGAGGTGACGCCGCGCCGAGGAACATGCCGACCATGAGGAAGATCCAGCTCAGATTCGAACCGAACTGGGCGAGCGGCACCAAGGCCGACCGGAACTTCAACGGGCTGTAGCCGTGGGCGTGTTGGATCGCATGTCCGACCTCGTGCGCGGCGACTCCGAGCGACGCGATCGAACGGCCGTTGTAGACGTCCGGCGACAGGCGCAGCGCCTTCGC
>CAIWVZ010000335.1 GCA_903916245.1 uncultured Planctomycetota bacterium
ATGCCGCCGCGACCCACTTCGCGGAGGATGACGAACCGTCCGATGCGGCGTGCGTCGGTCAATGCGACCGCTCAGCCACCACCGCGTCCGCCGCGATTCCGACCGCGACCACGACTCTTCTCGTCGTCGTCCTTCTCCCCGTCCCCGTCGGTCTTGCGCTTCGCGTCCCCTTCTTGAGTGGGGTCCTGCTCGCGCGTGATCGGAGCGTTCGGCAACACGGGAACCGTTCCCAGTTCTCCGGTGACGGTCGGAGTCTTCGGGGTCGCCGCCAAGCCGAGGGCGACGACCAACATATCGGCGCCGAGCACCGCAACGGAGACGTAGCGCTGTTCGACCAACCGCACCTCGCAACGCAGCGCGTCGGTGCCGGGTTGCCAGCCGACCGCGACGGGCTTTCCCTTCGCCACGATGGCCGCCGCGTCGAGTGCCGTTTCGAGAGAAGGGGTCGTGTCTTTGAGGACGGCGGCCGCCTTGAGCGCGGGCCCGGATTCTTCGGCGTCCGTTATGAGTTCGACGGCGATGACCGATCCGAGAACGGGATCGATCTCGACGAGCCACGGCTTGGCTTCCGCGACGATCGCGACGTCGAACGACGTGCGACGCTCCGTCCCGCGCGACCGTCCCGCGAGGACCGCGGACACCACACGGCCGGGCTTCGCCTTCACGGCGGCGGCCATGGCGTCCTTCAGAGAGACTTTCGCCTCGGCGGCCAAGTCGCGGACGTCGAGGTCGACGCGCCCACCTTTGCGACCACCGCCTTGACCGTGAAGGACGCAAAGCGAGCCCATCAACACCACCACCAAGTAAGTCATGCAACGATTCATGGTCGTTCTCCTAGCGGTCACGTCCGCCACGACGACGGCGCTTGCCGCCGTCACCGTCGCCCTCTTCCACTTTGTCGTCGGGACCCGCGCCACCGACCGCGCTCGGCGGAGCCTTGTCACCACGGATGGCCGCACGCAGTGAGAGCGAGAGGGCCTTGCGCTCCGCCGGGTTGAGCTTCGCCTCGGGGTGAATCATCGTGTAACGGGCGAGCGGCATCTCGCCGCGTTCGACGACGTCATGCGCCTCGTGTACGGAATGATCGGAGCGACGGAGCGCCCCGGCGTCGAGATGCCGACGCGCTTCCTCCATATCGTGCTTCAACGCCCACGACATCGGAGCGATGCGTCCCCACCAAGGTCGCGAATCACCGCGGCCGTGGCAGTCGTTGCATGCGCGCGCGAAAAGTGCGGCCCCGATCGGATCGAGCACCAAGGGCTCACCCGGAGGCGGATCTTCGACCGACCATCCGTACGGCACGCCCTGCACCGCAACGCCCACGACGAGAGCGGCGAGCGCCGCTTTCTTCCAACGTTTCGCCATCGGAGGGTCCGTCAGAGTTCGACCTGCGCACCGATCTCGATGACGCGTCCGGGCGGAAGGCCGAAGAACGCGGTGGCGCTTCGCGCGTTGCGCGACAGGAAGAGGAAGAGCATCTTGCGCAGGCGCGACATGTGACTGCGGCCGCTCTTCTCCGTGCCGACGACGAGGATCTGTCGTCCGAGATAGAAGGTCGAATGGTTCGGGTCGAGATAGAGACCGAACTCGCGGAAGAGTTTCAGTCCGTGGAGGATGTTCGGCGTTTCGCGGAAGCCGAAGCGCAGCGTCGCTCGGTAGAAACCGTCGCCGACATCTTCGACCGTCGCCCGTTCGTGACTTTTCACGTACGGGATTTCTTCCGAGACGATGTTCAAAAGGACGACGCGCTCGTGCAACACGCGATTGTGGCGCAGGTGGTGCAGCAGGGTGATGGGCACCCCCTTCGAGTTCGCCGTCAGGAAGACGGCGTCGCCTTCGACGCGCGGCGGTGGCGATTCGCGCAGCGACGCGATCAACTCAGCGAGATCGATGCCGGCCGCCTTCGTGCGCTCGCTGACGACCGCGCGGCCTTTACGCCACGTGGTCATCATCAGGAAGATCGCGAACGCCACGACGAGCGGCACCCAGCCACCGTGCATCACCTTCGTGATGTTCGCGCCGAGATAGATGAGGTCGATCACGATGAAGACGCCCGCGACGCTCATGGCGAGAGGACGGCCCCACCGCCAACGATCGCGCATCACGGCGTAGAAGAGAATCGTCGTGATGAGCATCGTCCCCGTCACGGAGATGCCGTAGGCGGACGCGAGGTTGGAGGACGACTTGAAGCCGATCGCGAGACCCAGGCACGACAAGAGCAAAAGCCAGTTCACCTCGGGGATGTAGATCTGACCCGCGTGGCTGTCGGACGTGTGGATGATTTGGACGCGCGGAGCGAAGCCGAGTTGCGTCGCTTGCTGCGTGAGGGAGAACGCGCCCGAGATCAACGCCTGCGACGCGACCACGGCGGCGAGGGTCGCGATGACGATCGCGCCGGGGACGGCCACGTCGGGAACGAGGTCGTAGAACGGATGGCCCGGGTACTGGAGGTATTGCGGGGCGCGTGGCCCTTGTTGCTCCAGCCACTCGAGGATGAGGGCTCCCTGCCCGAAGTAGTTGATCAACAGCGAGGGGAGCACCACGCCGTACCAGGCGACACGGATGGGCGTCTTGCCGAAGTGGCCCATGTCGGCGTAGAGCGCTTCCGCACCGGTGATCGCGAGCACCACCGCACCGAGGAGCGCGACGCCGTGCCAACCGATGGAGCCGAGGAGCTTGATCCCCCAGTAGGGATTGACCGCCGTGATGATGTCGGGGTGCTTCGCGATGCCGAAAGCGCCCGTCAACGCGATCATCACGAACCAAACGGCCGTGATCGGGCTGAACCACTTCGCGACGCCCGCCGTCCCTCGACTCTGGAACAAGAAGAGCACGATGAGGATCGCGCACGAGACGGGCACGACCATGCTGTCGACGTTCGTCTTCTGCTCGACCGAGAGTCCCTGGATTTCCTTCAATCCTTCGACCGCGCCGAACACGGACATGACGGGAGTGATCATCCCGTCGCCGTAGAGCAACGCCGCGCCGAATGCGCCAAAGAGAACGAGATTTCGCCGGTTGCGGGCCGCGGAGTCGCCGCCCGCTTCGCGCTGCTTGCGCGAGAGGAGCGCGACGAGCGCCAAGATGCCGCCTTCGCCGCGGTTGTCGACCTTGAGGAGCATCGCGCCGTACTTGACGCAGACGACGGTGATGATCGACCAGACGATCAGCGAGAGGACGCCGAAGACGGACTCTCGGGTCGCCGGCATTCCGGCATGGGGGCCGAACGCTTCCTTGATCGCGTAGAGGGGACTCGTTCCGATGTCCCCGTACACGATCCCCAAGGCCCCGAAGGCCAGTCCCAAGACGGCCTTTTGCCCCGTGTGGACCACGGTGGTCTGCGAGCGCTCATGCGCCACTCCACTCACGACCCGCTCCTCACGCCGCGATTTTCCGCAGCAAGTGCGGGTCGCGACGGGATCACGCTAGGAACGAAGACGGGAGAGGGCAAACGCGGCCCCATCGGATTGCGAGTCGGCACGCCGCGCCGACGCCGCCGTTTCCGAAGTCGGAAGCGACGGCGTGCGGGGCGCCCGGGCGTGCGTCACGACCCGCGGACGAGGCTGCGGCGAATCGCGATCTGCTCGGCGGTTGCCGCCGGATTCGGCTCGATCGTGAGCGAGCGGACCGCCGCCTGCGCCGCGACCAGTTTCACCGATATTTCGGTGTCTTTCCGCTTCACCCGGAGTTCCGCCGGGTCCCCCGCGCGAAGGGCGGCCAAGGCGCGGCGCGCTTCGTCGCGTCCTCCGATCGGGGTGCCGTTCACCGCCAAGAGCAGGTCGCCGCTGTGGAGGCCCGCCCGATGGAGCGGGGACGCTTCACCGATGCCTTCGAGGACCGCTTCGCTCGGACCGCGACGGACGCGCACACGGCCCAAGTCGGTGGCCGCTTCGACGACGACGTTCACGGTCTGCTCCTTGCCGTCGCGGAGAACGCCGAAGGCGACCTTCGCTCCCACCGCCATCCCCGCGAGCAACCGACGCGCGGCGTTCGCGGACTGGACCTTCGTTCCGCCGACGTCCTTCAGGATGTCGCCCGTGCGGAGCCCCGCGCGATGCAACGCGGATCCCTCGAGCACCGTGATCTTCACCGCGCCGTCGACCACTTCGGCGTCCAACGCCGTCGCGGGGGGCGTGCTCGTCTTGTATTCGGCCTTCACTCCCATGTGCGCGAGGTGCTTC
>CAIWVZ010000336.1 GCA_903916245.1 uncultured Planctomycetota bacterium
AGGAACTCGTCTGAGACGCGCTTCCATCGGTTTCGACCGATGAAATCGAGAGGGCGTCGATCCCGCGGGATCGGCGCCCTCCGCATTTTCGGACCGCGACGCTATTTGACGAAAGTCAACGCCTGATCCGACCGCCGACGTCGTCGCCGACGAAATCCTCGATCGCGGAAGGCGTGGTTTCGAGAACGCCGTCAGGACCGGCGGAGAGAATTTTCCAACTCGACGCATTCACGCGAAGGATCACGTAGGCGTTGCCCCACGGATCGGTCGGGATGTGATCGATGCGCGGAGACGCGCCCCCGACGAGAACGTCGTGCAGCGGCCAACGCACGCCGTCTCTGACCAAAGTCGACTTCGGAAGAGCGCCGGGCCCGTACCAGACGTCGGGCTCCGCTCCGAGTTTCGCGACGACCGCGGAATCTCCCGAACGCGCCCAATCCGTGAAGGCGCTTTCGAGGTACCCGATGTCCGCCACCACGCGGCGCAGACGCGCCGACCGCATGGACGGGTCTTCACCGGGCACCACCACCGCGACCGCGAGCAGCACCACCGCGACGGACGCGACGATGCCGATGCCGCGGAAGACCGCTTCGAGGGGGCTCGATGATTTCATGCTCTTCTTATCGGCATCGGCAACCGGGGGGATCGCGTCCGAATCGGGCGACGGCATCGCGTGCGCCCGGAAGGAAATCCGGCGTCCGGGGGTGCCTTGACTCAGACGAAGAAGGAGGTGACGAGGTTCACGGCCCGGAACGCGAGGAACGAGACGGCCCCGAACCGGTGGCGGCGACGGGAGGACGCGTCGGCCATCGCTCCGGGCGCCGAAGCACCGGCGGTCTCGAGTTCCTTCAGGAGGCGACTTCCGGACCGCAACTGGACGAACCACAGAATCAGAGTGGCGATGGAAACGGCGATGTGGAACGCCAACATCGGGCGCTCGGACATGCGGAGCGCGGTCTCCCCCGCCTGCTTCACGGCCTTACGGCTGAGTTCGATCACGAGGACCATGAGCATGTCCGCCACGAAGCAGCCCCACATGATGCGGGTATGCAGCTTGCGACGGGCGTTCAGGGAAACGCCGACGAGGATCGCCGCGAAGATCACGACGTTGGCGATCGTGAACGCTTCCTTCGGGATTCCGGCCTCGGGGGGCATGGGCGGATCCTAGCGCGGGATCCGCGTTTTTTCAGCGGCGATCGGTCGGAGCGACGATTTCGGTCACGCGGAATCCGTAACGATCGCCGACCACGACGACCTCGCCGCGCGCGACGAGTCGGTCGTTCACGAAAAGGTCGACGGGTTCTCCCGCCGGACGCTCGAGGTCGATGACGCTTCCGGGTTGAAGGGAAAGCACCTCGGAAATCGTCTTTCGGACGGCGCCGATGCGCACGGACACCGGAATCGGAAGGTCCATCACGAGATCGAGATTCGGAGCGGAAGCCGAAGATCCCGTAGTCGGAACCATGTCCTCGAAACGGGCGGTTCCGACGGAGACGGCTTGTTCCTGCTGGGTCATTTGCGGGGTTCATCCTTGCGGGGCACGGCCCCGCCCTTGGATTCCGAGATCCTGAATGCGAAAGCGCCCTGATGGACGCCGAGCACACCGCGGAATCGCGGCGCGCCTTGAACGAGGAGATCGGCGCCGTCCGTCGTCTTGCGATCGAGGACCAACACGTCGCCGGGGGCGAGCGCCATCAAATCTTCGAGCGGCAGGCGCGCATCGCCGACCCGAATCGACACCTCGACGCCGGCCAACGCGACCGACGCGGCGAGATCGGCGCGGGTCGAATCCTTCACGGGAGCGGTCGGTACCGCGCGAGGCTCGCGCTGTAGATGGGGTTCGAGCCCCGTAAGGGGCATCGCGAAACGGAGACGCGCCCCATCCGCGAAGCCGACCATGCGGTACTCGGCGACGAGGAGGATGTCCTCGCTGCGGATCTCCCGCGCGTAGCGGGGCACCGCGATCGGACGCGACGCCTTGGGCTGAAGCGGGACGTAGGGCTGCCACGCGAGGACGTGGGCGGCGAGAATCGGACGCACCAGTTCTTCGAGGACGGAGGTCTCCGTCGTCGTCAACTCGCGCGGCGTCCCCGCCCCGTCTCCCCGTCCACCGAGGATGCGGTCGATCGCCGCGTAGGCGAGGGCATGATCGACGGCCAGGAACGCCGGCTCGCGGATCGGAGCCATATCGGGCATCCACGCGACGGCGGGTTCGGCGCACGCCTCGCGGAGTGTTCCGAAGCGCTGCTGGTCGAACGCTTCGAGGATCACATCCACGTCCCGATTGAGCAGCGTCGACAGATCGTTGCGCAGCGCGCGAGCTGCCTGCTCGTGACGCAGCACGAGCGCTTCGAGCACCGGACGCGGAACGCGGGACGGCGTCTCGAGTTCGTAGGACGCCACCGCCGACGCGTCGGTCGGGGACGCGGAGCCGCGCACCGTGGCGAACACGGCGTCGATCTCGGGAAGCGTCAGGTGTCGGTCCTTCATCACGGCGATTGCGAACGCGCGGAGCGTTCACCTCTCCGTGGTCATCTTTCGGCGGAAAGCCCTTCGTTCTTGCGCGCGTTTTCGCGAAATCCGCCGTCCCGAAGTCCCCCCCGCACGACACCGTCGGGAAGTCCGACGGAATGTCGGATTCTCCGACACCGAGGCGCCCGTTCGTGAGCGCGGGGGCCGCTACGCCATCACGCCGCCGTCGAGCGTGAGCGCTTGGCCCGTCATCCCTTCCGCGATGTCGGAGCAGAGGTAGGTCACCAATCCGGCCACCTCTTCCGGTTCGAGGACGCGTCCGATCGGAACGTCGGCCATCGCCGCCGCCTCTCCCGCTCGGGCGTCCCCACCGACGGCGACGCCGATGCGCGAGAAGCCGTCTTCCGCCATCGCGGTGCGAACCCAACCCGGGCAGATCGCGTTCACGGCGATGCGATCCTTCGCGAGATCACGGGCGAGCGCGCGACAGAACCCGACGAGCCCCGCTTTCGACGCGCAATAGGCGTGGTAACCGGGTACCCCGAAGCGCGCGACGACCGAGGCGATTCCGATCACACGCCCGCCACCGCCCTTCACGATCGACGGAAGGAACGCCCGGACCAAGCGCATGGGAGCCACGAGGTCGACTTCGATCCGGAGATCGAACGCCGACGCGTCGCGATCGTCGAGCGGAGAGGGGCCGCCGAGGGCCGCGTTCAAGACCACGATGGACAACGGGGAGCCGCCCCAGCGGGCGGCCAACAGATCGACGGAATCACGCCGCGCGAGGTCCGCCGTCACCACATCGACCGAGGCGCCGCACGCGACGGCCTCCGCGGCCACCGCGTCGAGCGCCTCGCGTCGTCGCCCGGTGAGGAGAAGGTCGCAACCCGCCTTCGCGAGACCGATCGCGACGGCGCGACCGATGCCGCTCCCCGCCCCCGTCACCAAGGCCCGACGTCGTCCCGCATGATCCATGTCCCCATCATGACAGGTTCGCCGCTTCACTGGTAGAGTCCTCCGTCATGACGTCCCCCACACTCGTCATCCTCGCCGCGGGCATGGGCTCGCGCTACGGCGGCCTGAAGCAGATGGACCCGGTCGGCCCGGGCGGGACGATCATGGACTATTCGGTCTACGACGCGATGCGTGCGGGATTCGGCGACGTCGTCTTCATCATCCGACCCGACATCGAAGACGCCTTTCGTGGATGGGTGGCGTCACGTTGCGCCCGCAAGTTGCCGACGACCTTCGTTCACCAAGTGCTCGGCGACATGCCCGACGGACGCGTTCCTCCGGCCGATCGCACGAAGCCGTGGGGCACGGCTCACGCCGTACGCGCCGCGCGCCATGCGGTGAAGGGTCCCTTCGCGGTGATCAACGCGGACGACTTCTACGGACGCGGCACCTTCACCGCGCTCGGCGATTTCGTGTCCCGTCCGCGCCCCGCTTCGGAATGGACGATGGTCGGATTCCGCCTCGTCGATACCCTCGCGGCATCGGGGGGAGTGTCCCGCGGCGTGTGCCGCGTGCGCGACGGACGACTTCAAGGTGTCACGGAAACGCACGAACTTGCGGCCGACGGGGACATGGTCCGCGGACGCGGCCCCGACGGCCCGGTCACGTTGCCTCCGCAGACCCCCGTCTCCATGAACACGTGGGGATTCTCCACGTCGATCTTCCCCGTGTTGGAAGACGGGTTCCGACGTTTTCTCGACGGCGAGGGCGGCGCGGGCAAAGGCGAGTTCGGACTCCCCGCCGCGGTCCAATCCGCCATCGACGCGGGCCTCGCGAGCGTCGAGGTCCTGCCGGGAACCGAACGTTGGTGCGGATTGACGCATGCGGCCGACCGCGCGGAAGTCCGCGCGACCCTCGAAGCGGCGACCACGCGCGGCGACTACCCCGTCGACCTTTGGGGGGCTCCGTGACTCCTTCCGATCTCGCCGCCGTTACGCATGTCGCCTCGCAGTTCCGCCTCGGCGGTGCGGTGACCTCCGTCGCGGTGTTCTCCGGCGGCCACATCAATCGCTCCTATCTCGTCGCGACGGACGCTCCGGGCGAATCGAAACGCTTTCTCGTCCAGGCGCTGAACACTTCGGTATTCAAGTCGCCGTTCGCGGTGATGGACAACATCGAGCGGGTGACGTCGCACCTGAGGGGACGCCTCCTCCGCGACGGTGCGACGGACGTTTCGCGTCGCGTGCTCGAACTGGTGAAGACGCAGGCCGGACCCGTTTGGCATTACGACGCGAGCGGATTCTGGCGCTGCTATCGATTCGTCGAACGCACGCGCGCGGAACTTTCGGCGTCGACGCCGGAGCAGGCGTACACCGCGGGACACGCGTTCGGAAACTTCCTGCGACAACTCGACGACTTTCCCCCGCCGCCTCTGCATGAAACCATTCCCCGCTTCCACGACACTCCGAACCGTGTGGCGGAATTCACGAAATCCGTCTTGGCGAACTCCGCGGGACGCGCGACGGGATCCCGCCGCGAGATCGAGACCCTTCAACGCTTGACCGCCTACGCCGACGCTCTGAGCGTCCCGCTGCATTACGGCGTCATACCGTGGCGCGTCGTCCACAACGACGCGAAGCTGTCGAACGTCCTTCTCGACGCGACGACCGGCGAAGCGATTTGCGTCACGGACTTCGACACGGTCATGCCCGGAACGGCGCTCTACGACTTCGGCGACATGGTGCGCTCGATGTCGTCACGGGCGGCCGAGGACGCGACCGACACCGCCTCCATCGACATCGATCCGCATTTGTTCGAAGCGCTCGCCGCCGGCTACATCAAAGGTGCCCGCGGATCCCTGACGAGCGCCGAAAAAGGTCTGCTCACGCTGTCGGGGATCGTCATCACGTTCGAACAGGCCGTACGGTTTCTCACCGACCACCTCGACGGCGACCGCTACTACGGCGCCGCGCGTCCGAATCACAATCTCGAACGCGCCCGCAGCCAAATCGCGGTTCTCGAAGCGCTGATCAAGCGCCGGGACGCCCTCGAACGGGTCGTCGCCGACCTCGCCTGAGCGTCCCGAGCGAGACCGCTCCCTACTTCGTCGCGATCTTCTCGAACACGTAAGTCACCGGATCGGAAAGACGCCCGTTCGGAAGCATCGTCACCAGATTGACCGTCGTATCGCGGTCGATCGTGATGGCTCCGGGGAGAACGGGCGACGCCGCGGTGGGGTCGGTTCCGTCGGTCGTATACCGCATCACCGCGTCGCTCCGCCAAACGACGAACGACGCCGTCGTCTTGTCCTCGAACTCGAGACTCCCCGAGGAGAGTCGCGGCGGTTCGACGTAGGCGGTCACGCCGAGACGTTCGAGCCGCCGCGCGTGGGCGTCCATGCGCGCGAGGAAGTCCGTCCATCCCCGCCCCTCCTTCGGCGACCATCCGATTTCCGCGAGCGCCGCGAGGCGCGGGAACGTCATCAGATCGAAGCGCTCGGGCGGGATCCGCTCGGTCCACACGTTCCCTTCGAGGCCGAGAACATGGCGATGCCGATTCGCGGGCAGCTCCGGCGGAATCGGCTCGAATCCGTAGACGACGTCGAGCGGAAGGAGCTTCATCCACGACGCGCCGCCGTTCCGCTTGCCTTGCGGATAGTCGAGATAGCAATGCGACGTCGGCGACGCAATCACGTCGTGACCCGCCGAGGCGGCGTCGATGGCCCCCTGCATCCCGCGCCAAGACTGCACGGTCGCGTTCGGGGCGAGCCCTCCTTCGAGGATTTCGTCCCAACCGACGAGGGAGCGGCCCCGCGCATTCAGCCAACGCTCCATCCGGCGGATGAACCACGACTGAAGTTCGTGGGAGTCCTTCAGCCCTTCTTCGCGAATACGGGTGCGGCACTTCGCGCAGGCGTCCCAGCGCTTCTTCGGACACTCGTCTCCACCGACGTGGACGTAACGCGACGGGAAAAGCCCCACCACCTCTTCGAGAACGTTTTCGAGGAACGTGAAGACCTCGTCGTTGCCCGCGCAGTAGACGTCGTCGTAGACGCCCCATTCGACACCGACCTTCATTTCCTTACCCTCGCAGCCGAGGTTCGGATACGCGGCGAGCGCGGCCACCGAATGGCCGGGCATTTCGATTTCGGGGACCACGGTGATGCCGCGGGCGGTCGCATAAGCCACCACCTCGCGAATCTCGTCCTGCGTGTAGAAACCGCCGTACCGCCCCGTTTCCTTACCGTCGCGCGAAGCGCGCCAAGCACCCACTTCGGTGAGCTTGGGATACTTCTTGATCTCGATGCGCCAACCTTGGTCTTCGGTCAGATGCCAATGGAAGACGTTGAGTTTGTGGTACGCCATCAAATCGAGCACGCGCTTCACGCCGTCCTTCGGCATGAAGTGACGACCGACGTCGAGCAACATGCCGCGCCAAGGAAACCGAGGACGATCCTCGACACGGCAAGCCCGAAGCACCTGACCACCCATGCCGCCGACCATGAGTTGGCGCACGGTGGCCGCACCGCGCACGAGTCCGATCGGCGTCGCCGCGACGAGGTCCGCGCGCTTTTCGCCGACTTCGAGGAGGTAGCCTTCTTCGCCGAAGCGGTCCTTCGATTCGGGATGCACGGCGAGCATGAGATGACCTTGCCGCGGATCCGCCTCCGCGCGCCACCCGTCGGCCGCAAGTCCCGCGAGCAGAATCTCGCGCGCTTCGGCGGCTCCGCCAGCCGCGCCGACGCGCATGACCGGACCGACGATGAGCGAACCGGGACGCTCGTCGTAGGACATCGGCTTGGGCACCAAGGTGTGCGGCGCGGGCTTTGTATCGACGACCAACGGAGCGGGGTCGCTCGACGATCCGGAGCAGGCGGAAAGAGCGGCCATGACGAGAATCGGGAGGATGATGAACGGAGATTTCACGTGGCGTTTCCTTCCGTGCGGAGCGATTTCAGCGCCCGTACCGTTCCCACCGCGGCGACGAGGAAGATGCCCGCGCAGACGGTGGCTTCGAACGTCTTGCCGTAGATGACGAATCCCGTGCCGAAAAGGCCCGCATAAACGAGGGCGATTCCGGAGGTCCATCCGAGGATCATGGTCGCCGGACTGTCGGGAGACATGAGCCCTCCGGCCATCGCCCGAATGCGCGTCCAACCGGGGCCCGCCGGCGTGACCTTCTTGTAGAACACGAGGAGTTGTGCGTCGCTCGTCGGACGGGTGACGAAGGTCGCGACGACCCAGGCGACGGTGGTGACGCCGACCGACACGAGCAACGACCACGTATCCGACTTCGCGACGTCCGAAACGAAACCCATATCCGACCGTCGGGCGAGAAGCAGCGTGACGGCGACGATGAACGACGCGACCATACCGACGATCTCGCTCCACGGGTTCACGCGCCACCAGAACCAACGGAGGATGTAGAGGAGGCCCGTTCCGGCCCCGATCGAGAGCATCAGATCGAAAGCGGATTTCGCGGTATCGAGCATCGACAACGTCCCCATCGCGAGCGCCGTGAGGATCACGGTCAGAATGCGCGAGTTGCGGATGCAGGACGCATCGGTCGCCTTCGGGTCGATGAAACGTCGCCAAAAATCGTGGATCAGATACGACGACCCCCAATTCAGATGGGTCGTCATGGTCGACACGTAGGCGGCGAGCAACGCGGCGACGATGAGGCCGCGGAAGCCGTTCGGCAGCAACGTCAACATCGCCGGATAGGCGATGTCGTGGCCGATCAACTTCGGATCGAGATTCGGGAAGGCCGTTTGAATGTCCTTCAACGTCGGAAACACGATCATCGACGCCAAAGCGACGAGGATCCAAGGCCACGGTCGCAGCGCATAGTGGGCGACGTTGAACCACAAGGTGCCGGCGAGGGCGTCGTTCTCCGATTTGGCCGCGAGCATGCGTTGCGCGATGTAGGACCCGCCGCCCGGCTCCGCTCCGGGGTACCACACCGACCACCACTGCACGGCGATCGGAAGGATGAAGATGGCGACGAGAGTGTCCCACGCGGGGCCGCTTCCGGGACTTGCGAGATTCGGAATCATCGCCAACGTTTCGGGCGGCGTCTGCGCGATGAGTCCGGCCAAACCGCCGACCTTCTCGTGGTCGAGCGCATACCACGCGGCCGCCGACACGCCGACCATCGCGATCGCGAACTGGATCATGTCCGTGACGAGGACGCCCCACAGCCCGGACATGGAGGAGAAGACGATGGAAATGCCCGCGCACCACGCGACGGTCTTCCACGTGGGCCAACCGAGAAGGAGGTTGCCGATCTTCACCGCGGCGAGCGTGACGCTCGCCATGATGATGCAGTTGAAGAACAGGCCGAGGTAGAGCGCCCGAAACCCGCGGAGCATCGCGGCGGGCTTCCCTTCGTAGCGCAGCTCGTAGAACTCGAGGTCGGTGAGCACCCCGGAACGACGCCAAAGGCGTGCGTAGAAGAACACGGTCATCATCCCGGTGAGCAGGAAAGCCCACCACGACCAGTTCTTCGCGACGCCTCCCGTACGCACGAAGTCCGTGACGAGATTCGGCGTGTCGGTCGAGAACGTGGTCGCGACCATCGACGTCCCGATCAGCCACCACGGGGCGGAACGTCCGGAGCCGAAGAACTCGTCGCTCGACGATCCCGCTCGGCGCATGTACCAAAGCGCCGGGGCGAAACAGACGAGCAGCGACAGGATGACGATGCCCCAATCGAGAAGGTTGAGCTGCATGGTGGGCCGCGAATCTACACCCTCCGTCGGCGATCCGTCGGGTTTTCCGACGTCGCAGATACCGACGTAGAAGGGCTCCCGACGGGGGATCGTCGGATTCTCCGACGGTCTCGAGCCCCCTGCGGCACGGCACGGACCTTGCACTTCGCCCCTTGCCATGAAATCCATCGGTGAACTCGAACGCCGCTCCGCGTGGAGCGGGATCCTCAAGAACCCCGTCCTCAAGCCCCTCGCCCTGAGCGCGGGACTCGTCGTGATCGGCTTCGTCGCCTTCATGGCGGTCGACGCCATGGGCGCCGGGATGACGAAGTCGCCCCCCGAAGCCGCACCGACGCAGTCCGCGGCCATCGAAGTCGCCATGGGCGAAAAGGTCGCGGGTGCGACGGTGAACGGGCTTCCCGGCAAGGCCTCCGGCGCCGCCAAATCGGCGGCGAGCCGCCCCGCCTCCGCGCGCACCAAGGCGGAAGTCCCGATCACGAAGGACTCGACGCCTTCGCTGTGGCGGACCGGTCTCGCCCTCGTCGGCTGCATGGCCCTCCTCTTCGGACTCGCCTGGTGGCTCAAGAACCACGCCCGCGACGGTCGTCGTGCACCGATCGGAGACAAGCTTCTGAAGATCCGCGACGTCCTGAACCTCGGGCCGAAGCGTCAGGTCTTCGTGCTGTCGGTCGAAGGTCGGACGCTCGTCGTCGGACTCGCCGACAACCAGTTCACCCTGCTCACGGAAATGACGAGCGACGAACCGGCCACGGCTCCGGCTCCGAAGAAGCCCGATGGCGGCCACCGCTCGGACGAGCGTGCGTTCGAAGACGAATTGGTGGCTTTGGCGACCACGTCGGCGCCCGGCACCGCGCCGACGCGTACGGCGCGCGCGGAAGCCGCGCCCACATCTTCCGATGCTCCGTCTCCCGCCCGTCTGAAGCTCGAAGCCGAAGCCGCGAAGGATACGGTTCCGAGCACTCCGGTCGCCCCCGCGTTCCCTTTCAGCCGCGAACAGGTCGACCGTGTGCCGCCGAAGTTCCGCCATCTTCTCAACGGTAAGGAACAAGGAGCCTCGGCGTGAGACTCCTCGCGCTGATCTATCTCCTCGCGACGGTCGTCGCCGCTCAGGCGTCGACGCCGGAGGCGACGTCCAACCGAATCGACGCGATGCTCGACGCACCGCTCGACGGCGTCGACGTCCCCGCGACGCCGCCGTCGTCCGAAATCGCGAAATTCAAAGAAGAGGATCTGTCGCAGCCGGTCAAGGTCGTCCTCATTCTGACGATCCTCGCCCTCGCTCCCGCCCTTCTCATGACGGTGACGGCGTTTACCCGCATCCTGATCGTCTTGTCGTTCGTACGACGTGCGCTCTCGATCCCGGAACTGCCGCCGAATCCGGTGCTGATCGGATTGTCCATCTTCCTCACGGTCGTCGTGATGAAGCCCGTGCTTTCCGAAGTGCAGACGAAATCGCTCGAACCGTATCTCGACGGTCGCATCTCGCTGCGACAGGCCGCGGACAACGCCGCCGAGCCGCTCGCCACATTCCTTCGCACCCACACGCGCGACGAAGACATTCGACTGTTCGTCGATCTCTCGAACGACGAACTTCCCGAGAAGGCCGAAGACCTCGGCCTCACCGTGCTCATTCCGGCGTTCGCGCTTTCGGAACTACGCACCGCCTTTCAGATGGGGTTCCTCATCTACCTTCCGTTCCTCATTCTCGACCTCGTGACGGCGAGCATCCTGCTCTCCATGGGCATGTTCATGCTGCCTCCCGTGGTCGTCTCCACGCCCTTCAAGATCCTCCTGTTCGTCCTCGTCGACGGTTGGGATCTCGTCGTGCGCTCCCTCGTGAACTCCTTCTCGGTGTGACATGACCCAAGAAACCGTCATCTCCCTCGCCCGCGAGTGCCTGACTCTCGCGCTCATGCTGTCGGCGCCCGCGCTGCTCGCCGGGCTCCTCGTCGGCGTGCTGGTCGCGATCTTCCAGGCGGTCTCGTCGGTGCAGGAACAGACCCTGAGTCTCGTGCCCAAACTGGTCGCGGTCGTCGGCGCCCTTCTGCTCGCGCTCCCGTGGATGCTCACCACGATGATCGACTTCACCCGGCGCATGTTCATGGGCATCGGAACCCTCGGAAGCCACTGATGGACTTCATCGGGAATCTCGACGCCGAAATCCGTCACGCGGGTCTGCACACCGTGCGGATCCTCGCGGCGTTTTCGGTGATTCCCGCCTTCGGCACCGGTCCGTCGACGCGCTTCACGAAACTCGGGTTGGCGATGTTCATCGGCATCGCGATCGCCGCCGCCCGACGGGATCGCGGATTCGTCGATCCGGGATCGGATCCGTTGCCGCTCCTCGGCATCGCGTTCCGCGAATTCCTCTTCGGGCTGTTGCTCGGCTGGATCGCCCGCTTCTGGATCGAAGTGGTCCGCGGCGCCGGGGCCCTCATCTCCCACGAGATGGGTCTCAACATGGCCAATCAGGTCGATCCGGCCACCGGAATCGCCTCTCCGCTCGTCGCCCATCTCTATGAAATCATCGCCCTCACTCTCTTTTTCATCATGGGGGCGCATCATGCGGTCATCGCGTCGGTGGTGAAGTCGTTCGACGCCGTCCCGCCCGGCGCCTTCGCTCCCGACGCGGATCTCCTCGGCAGCCTGACCGTCTTCGGCGGCGGTCTGCTCGAAGCGTCGCTGCGTGTCGCCGCTCCGGTCTTCGTCGCCATGGTCGTCTTGACGGTGGCGATCGCGCTGCTCGCGCGCGTCGCGCCCCAATGGAACATCCTCGACGCGTCCTACCCGATCCGCATGGGCGCCGGACTCGCGTTGTTGATTCTGACCCTCCCCGTCATGCGCCCCGTCCTCGACGCCGTCTTCGAGCGCACGTCGGAGCACCTGTTCACCGTCGCCTCGGGAGGAACGCGCTGATGTCGTTCGACCGTGACGAACGGACCGAGCAGGCGACACCGCGCCATCTCGAGGAACTCGCGAAGAAAGGGCAAGTCGCCTACTCGCGCGAACTTCCCGCGGCGGTGCTGCTCTTCCTCGTGGCGGGTGCTTTCATACTGCTCGGGTCCGACGTGGTCGAACCCCTCCTCGCCCTTTTCCGTAAAGGTCTGTCCCTCGGTTGGAACGAACTCGTCGCGGAACAAGGCGTCGGCGCACTGCTTACCGAAACGGCGCTCGCGGCCGGAGTCCTGATCCTTCCGCTTCTGCTGACGGCCTTCGCCACGGTCGCCCTGTGCGGGTTCCTTCAGGTCGGATTCTCCTTCGAAACCGACCGTCTCGAGTGGAAGTGGGAGCGTCTCGACATCATCGCGAATGCGGCGCGTCTTTTCAGCGTGAAGTCGGTCGTCGCTCTCCTTCTCGCCTTGGTGAAACTCCTGATCGTCGCATGGATCGCGTGGGATACGGTCACGACCCTCATTCCCGATCCGACCCGACTCGCTTCCATGCACGTCCGCGACCTCGCGGCGTTGACCGCGGACCTCTGCCTGACGCTGGCGATGAAGACGGGACTTTTCCTCGTCGTCATCGGCGCGGCGGACTTCTTCTGGCAGCGTTGGTCGTTCCTGCGCGACGCCATGATGACGAAGCAGCAGGTCAAGGAAGAGCACAAGCAACAGGAAGGCGACGGGCAGGTCAAAGGCCGCATCAAGCAGCGTCAGCGGGAGATCGCCCGCATGCGCATGATGCAGGACGTCAAGACCGCCACGGTCGTCATCCGCAACCCCACCCACTTCGCCGTCGCCCTTCGTTACGTGCGCGGCAAGGATCCGGCCCCGCGCGTCGTCGCGAAGGGCGCCGACCTCATCGCGCTCCGCATCATCACGGAAGCGGGTAAGCACGGCGTCCCGTGCATCGCCCGCCCCGAGGTGGCGCGCGAGCTCTACCGCACCGTCAAGATCGGCGGCTACGTCCCGGCTTCGCTGTTCAAAGCCGTCGCCGCCATCCTCGCCTACGTCCTTCGCCGCAACGCGAAGGGAGCCTCCGCATGACCACTCCCACCGCACTCCCCGAACGAGGCATCTTCCGCCACGCGGAAGTCGCTCTCGCGGGCGCCCTCCTCGCGATTCTGTGCACGTTGCTGGTACCGCTTCCGGCGATGCTCATCGACGTCGCCCTCGCGATCAATCTCAGCCTCTCGGTGCTGATCCTCGTCATCACCCTTTCGTGCCGG
>CAIWVZ010000337.1 GCA_903916245.1 uncultured Planctomycetota bacterium
CGCCGACGAGGACGTCGTCGGGATCGGTGTGCTTCCACCAAAAGCCGCCTTCACCTCCGGTGTTCACGACTTTGACGAGAACCGACACGTCGCCCGACGGAACGTCGGCGGTGAACGTGTCGTCGTTCGGGCGAGCTCCGCGTTCGATGCGATTCTTGTGGACTTCGCGGCCGGCGATCGTCACCCGGACGCCGTCGTCGCTGCCGAGCCCGACGCGCAGCGTGCGGGGGGACGGCACCCGCAAGCGTCGAGCCACGTAGGAGTTTTGGACGCCGCCCGGCAACGCGTTCACCGTCGCGTCGCGGAACGCGGGGCGTCGTTTCCAATCGGCGTTCTCGCCGACGGCGGGGAAGGGGCGCGATGTCGGAGCGTCCTCGCGGTCGAAAAGGTCGGAGCGTTCACCCGTGTAGGGTTTCGATTCGATCCACGTTCCCGCGCTCGTCGGAAGGCGCTTGCGTGCGGCTTCGGGAATCCGACCGGCGTGCAACCGGACACGTCCCGCCGTATGCATCGCGTAGCGCGATTCCCAGTGCAGGCGGACGGTCAGCGTGCCGCCGGCCTCCGGGAGGAAAGGAGCGTCGGCGATGAGAAGGGCGACGCGCGGTTCCTTGCGCCGATGCCCGTCGACGGCCCAACCTTCTCCTCCGTCGTCGAGGAGATTCGTGACGTGAAAGTCTCCGTCCTCCTGCGAATGGTCCGCCCACGCCCACGTGAAGGAAACGGGTTGGACCGAGCCGCCGCGCGGCGTCGCTTCGACGCGGATCGAGGAGAGCACCGCGTTTCCGTTGGGCGATCGCCCCACGCGGCCGTCCGGGAGAGCGGGATCGGGAAGGAGTTCCAAAAGAACGGCGTCGCTCGATCCGGCCGCGACGTCGAGCGTGAACGTGTGGAAGTCCTTGGCGGGATTCTTGCCCGACACCGCGATCGATCCGTCCGGACGGGTCGTCATCTCCGCACCTTCGCGCGAGACGGCGTTCGTGATCGCCGCGGCGTGCCACGCGACGCCGAGCTGCGCCGCGGTTTCGTGGAGGAACGCGTTGAATCCCGCGATTTCCTCCGGCGGTTCTTCCGCGAGAAGCGTTCGCGCCGCGTCGAGGTCGTTGCGAAGCGAGGCGAGCTCGGATTCTTGACGGGCCGACGGCACCGAGAGGAACGGTTCGTGGGCGCGTGTCCGATCGTTCGTCTGCGAGTAGAGCCCGGGCTCTTCGACGGAATTGAAGTACGCGAGAAGACCGTAGAACTCCGCTTGCGACACCGGGTCGTACTTGTGGTCGTGGCAACGAGCGCACCCGACGGTGAGACCCAAGAAGACGGATCCGGTGGTCGCCGTACGGTCGACGGCGTATTCGACGAGCAACTCGTCGATGATTGCGCCCCCCTCGTCGGAGGTCACATGGTTGCGGTTGAATCCCGTCGCCACTTTCTGCGCGAGGGTCGCGTTCGGTGCGAGATCCCCCGCGATCTGGTCTTTGATGAAACGGTCGAACGGGAGATTGTCGCGGAAGGCTCCGAGCACCCAGTCGCGCCACGGCCAGATCGAGCGCCCCGCATCGGTATGGAGGCCGCAGGTGTCCGCGTAGCGGGCGGCATCGAGCCACGGCACCGCGAGACGCTCCGCGGTTCGGGATCGCCAAGGTTCTTCGTTCAGAAGCCGATCCACTTGACGTTCCCAGGCGCCGGGGGCGGTATCCGCGAGGAATCGATCGACGTCGGCGGGGGTCGGTGGGAGGCCGGTCAAGTCGAGGAACACGCGCCGCACCAGTCGCGTCGGATC
>CAIWVZ010000338.1 GCA_903916245.1 uncultured Planctomycetota bacterium
CGCACAGACCCAGCAATGGAAGTCGGACGCTTGAAGGTCAAACCGTGCTTCCTCCAGACGCTGATTCTCGGCACGCAGTCGCTCGATCTCGTCGGCGGCTTGCTTCTTCAACTTGTCCATATGCTCGTACTTGCGCAGCAAGCCAAGCACATCAAGGTTGTCAGTCATTGGCGAACAACTCCATGTGAGCGTCACGACCGGCGTCGGTGACTCGGCAGACGATCCGTTGACGTCCTCGAGCGTTCGGACGTGTCTCGCCTGTCGCCTCAATCCAACCCAGCGCACGAAGGTCGGAAGCACGACGGCGTAACCCTTCGTCGGCCAGCGTGGCCGGTCGTCCCAAGGCCAGCTCGACGGCTTCTTCGTCGGTGACATCGTTCAGGGTGTAGACCTCGAGCATCGTCCAAATCTGAGCGTTGCGTCGCCGTCGTGGCGGTGCCTGTCGGCTCGTTGCCGGGTCAGTCGTCCTGAAGGTGAGCGGTAGTTGTATGACGTTGGTGTGCATTGAATCCCCTTTGTTGGCAGTTGGTACAGAACACAGTACCTGTTTGTGAATGGAAGTGGTGCCATTCGACGGGTGCGACTTCTTGGCCGCATCCATCGCAGTCGGCTTCACGCGGTTTCTCCTGGTGCGACCCGCCCATCACGGCCTCCTTGACGGTTGACAACTCCCACCAACTGTAACAACTTGGCGAGGGCGGGCAACGTGGAGGCGTCCCGGTTTCGATCCCGCCACGCTTGGCTCTTGCGGGCCATTGCGTCTTTGCAGGACTGGCACGGTTCCGTCTCGTATTTCATGTGGAGCTTGTACCCGTACTCCGTGCCGTGCTGGTGGCGTCGGCGTCGGATGCCGTCAGGGTTCCGATCCCGGCGAATCTCACGCCGGTCACGGTCAGCGGTGCCACCCCACACGCCCAGCACCGGGCCGGGAATGGACAGGCAGTATTCGAGGCATTGGGCTTTGACAGGACACGGTGGGCAGCCGGGGTCGGTGCGGGTGGTGGGCGCACCGTTGCAGATGCGCTTGGCCAACTTGACTTCGGCGGTGGTGGACACGACGAACAGATTCGGGTCCATGCCACGGCAGGCGGCGTGTTCCATCCAGTCGGTGGACACGGTCGGGAACCAGTAGAACGATTCGAGGCTCATGGTGGTGTCTTTCAGTCGTGGCAGTATTCGCGCCATCCGGCGACCGCATCGGAGACGCGCCATGCGCCGTCGAGGGTCCCGTCGTTCTTGTCCAATGCTTCAACCATCCGGTCACCGCGGTGCCGTAGTTGCTCGTTCTCGGCTCGGAGTTCGTCGATCAGATCGGCGCACTCGAGCAGGTGTTGCCGCATGAAAGCAATCTGTGCTTCCTGCGAGAGTCGGACACGAAAGAGTCTCATGACGCCAACTGCTGGAGGTAGTCGATGAACGACGAGGCTTCGCCCATCGTCAGCGAACGGAACGAGTCGATGTCCCGGTTGAGGTGGGCTTGTGCCAACTTGTTCATGTCGTCGGCTCCGAGTCCGGCCTTCTTGCCGATGGCGAAGATCATGCTGATCTGCTTCGGGCTGGCAGCGGCGTTCGGGTCGCGCATCGTCGGCTTAGCTTTCGGTGCCGGTGCCGGTTCGATCACTTCGGCGTCCACGATTTCGGCCTCGGGGAAGGCGTCCTCCCACGACACTTCAACCACCGGCTCGGGGTCGGCGACGACAGCCTCGGTGATCGGCTCCTGAGTTGCCACGATTGGTGCCTGTATGGCCGTCTGGGGGGCGGGGGGCAGGGGGTCGGCAGGAACGTCCGTCCATTCCACTCCGGCGATGCTGGCGGCTTCCTCGGGGGTGTA
>CAIWVZ010000339.1 GCA_903916245.1 uncultured Planctomycetota bacterium
GCGAAGGCGATCGGGTCCGATGGTGAAGTTTTCGTGCGGGACCGCGATGCGAGTTCCTTTTCCACACTGCGTTGGACGCGGGTCGTCGGCCAAGTCAAGGGGTCGCCGCCGCGACATTCCTCTTCGCTCACCTCGTACGCCTCTTTCAGCAGAGCCTGCGCGGCCTCCACGATCGTCGATGCGCTTGGACGTTTCCTCGTCGCTTTGAGAAATGCGCGGATGCTCGATCCATCGAGCGACGGCCAGTCCAAGTTCCGACCTTCTTCCTCGACACGGGCGTCCATCGCTTGCGCGTCATGGTCGGCGTGCCAGGTCTTCAGTGCGCGTTCGACGCGATCTGAAGCATCCGAACCTCCGGACCACGCTCCGAGGTCGGCGGCGGGCGCACCCTGCGTTTCGACGAGATACGTGTAGGTACGGCGCACCGCGGCGACGTAGGCGGGTACTTTCCGGCAGCACCTACGCGCGTCGAGTCGATCGAGCACGTCACGTACGGTGCGAGGTGCCGCCATGGCCTCACCCGTCTTCGTTCGGCACTTCTTGCAGATTCCGTCGCCGACGTCGACGGGCTGATTCCAACGTTCGCTCATGGACACTCCTTTCGCCTCCGACACGACGAATCTACGGCACCACGACGCGGCATCGATGGCATATGACGGAGTTCGCGCCGAGGGCGCTGCACTTACGCGTGTCATAGGATGTTGCGGTATGACGTGGACGCGATACCTCGGCATCGACTACTCGGGCGCGGCGACGGCGGACACTCGCCTACCGGGCTTGCGCGTGTGGTCGGCGAACGCCGATGGTGATCGCGAGATGCGCCCCGACTCGAACGCGAAGCGGCATTGGACGCGGCGAAACCTCTGGGAATTCCTCGACCGAACCTTGTCGGAACCGGAACCGACGATCATCGGGATCGATCACGGACTCTCGTTTCCCGAAGCGTGGTTCGCACGGCACCGCGCTTCCAAGGATTGGTCCGCCTTCCTCGAGGAGATCGCCGATGCGTGGCCGACCGATGCGCCGGAAGTTCGGGTCGACGACGTGCGTGTCGGCGTCGTAGGTTCCGGAGCTTCCTTGGTTGGCGACACGCGCTGGCGACGCCGATGTGAAGTCGCCTGTCCCGGCACGAAGTCGGTCTTTCATTTCGACGTGCAGGGTTCGGTCGCAAAATCGACCCACGCAGGACTGCCATGGATCCGACGCCTCCGACGGGCCCATCGGAACCTCCACATTTGGCCCTTCGACGGGATCGACCCACCGCGGAGCGCTTCGGTTCTGTGCGAAGCCTTTCCGACCCTGTTTCGCGACGACTACCCCGCTCCGACGTTGACCCCGGATCAGCGAGATGCGCGCGCCGTCGCGCTTTGGCTACGAGACATGGGCGCGCAGGGCCGTCTGCAGGAGCAGTTCCGAAACGCAGTCGGAGGGGTTCCGATCCAGACGTTGAACCTTGAGGGGTGGATCATCGGACTCGCGGTACCGCAAGCGACCGTATCGGAAGCACCTCGATGAACGTCCTTACTTGCATCCCGCGGGTCGGAGGCCGACGTCGCGTCGACACCTTGGCGCCACTCGCCGCGTGCCTTGTCCTCTGTGGGGGCTGCGCGTCGCCCTCGAAGCCCGACACCGAAACGTCGCCGATTCCCGCCAAGTCGTACGACTGCCGTCGCTCGGAGACGGCTCCGGTCATCGACGGGCGGCTCGACGACTCCGTGTGGACGCGGGCGGCATGGACCGACGCCTTCGTCGACATCGAGGGCCCGTCACGACCCAACCCCCGTTTCACGACGCGGGCGAAAATGGCTTGGGACGACGGCTATCTCTACGTCGCCGCACGCCTCGACGAACCCCACGTTTGGGGAACGCTCACGCAGTTCGACAGCATCATCTACAACGACAACGATTTCGAGATCTTCATCGATCCGTTGGGCGATGCCGTCGAGTACTACGAGATCGAAATCAACGCGCTCGGCACGCAGCTCGACCTCTACCTTCACACTCCGTACAGCCGCGGCGGCTCCGCCCGCATCAACTGGAATTGCATCGGACTCCGTTCGGCGGTCGCCGTCGAGGGCACGATCAACGATCCGACCGACGTGGATCGTGCGTGGACGCTCGAATGGGCGATCCCTTGGGACGGCCTCCGACCCCCGCATTACGACACCGCGTGGGAGGAACGCGACCGCTGCGGCCGCCCGCCTTCCGTCGGCGACGAATGGAAGATCAACTTCTCCCGCGTCCAATGGGACCACGTCGTCGACTCCACGACGCAGCCTCCCACGTATCGGCGGGTGCCGGGGCGTCCCGAGCACAACTGGGTGTGGACGCCTCAATGGCGGATCAACATGCACCTCCCCGAGCATTGGGGGCGCGTCCGCTTCGTGGACGACGTCCCCCGCTAGGGTTGCCACGTCCTGCGAGTGATGCTTGAGAGTTGAATGCCGCCCGCTCCGGACACCGCGACCGCCATGAAGTCCCACGTCATCCCGGCGAACGGTGCGGTCAGCGACGCCGGGAAGTAGAACGGAGCCTGCGGGAAAACCCCCTTCTCCGAAACCGTCCACGTCAACGGATCGCCGACGGCGTTCGGAGTCACCAAGATCTGCAGCGTCAGAAGATCGGCGTTGAGTCCAAAAAAGGATCCGGTCCCTTGTGGATATGCAGGGATCGTCGAGATGAGTGTCTTCCCGAACAACGTGCCTTCGGGGAGGTTCATGATCTGAAGGCGCGACGGTCCCGTCGTGCTCGTCACCGCGCACACACCGAATCCTGCGGTCGGCAGGCAGGTGAGCCCAGGTTCGTATTCGACGACGAACGCCTTCGGTCTTCGGGATCCACACCCCGCCCCGGCCAAATCGCCCCA
>CAIWVZ010000340.1 GCA_903916245.1 uncultured Planctomycetota bacterium
CGGCGGCGCCGACGGCACCGAGTTCTTCCTCGGGCGCAAAGTCAGCGAGTACTCGACGAATCCGAGCCCGCTCACCGCGCAGGAAATCCTGTGGCGATCGTCCAACGTCGGGGCGACCCGCATCGGCCTTCATCGTCTCGGTCTCCCGGGACTCTTCGACGCGTTCGGTCGATTCAAGTTGCGCGGACGGCCGGGGTCCGGTCTGCCTCACGAAACCGCGGGTTGGTACACGCCGCAGGTGGCGCCGAAGGGAAGCGGACTCGCATCCGCGACCGAATCGGGAGCCGGCGTTTCGTTCCCGCGCGGCTACGAGATCCGCCTGTCGCCGCTGCACCTCGCGACGACCTATACCGTCTTCGCGACCGGCGGTGACCGCGTCGCTCCGAACATCATCCGCGAGATCCGTTACGGCGATTCGATCATCCAACCCGCCCCGCGCGTCGATCGGGACGTCGTAGGCGACTCGGCGGTCGCCTACGTCGCCGAAGGCATGAGGCAGGTGATCGAGAACCCGCGCGGGACCGCGCATCGCACGGGGTTCTCCCAGAAGTACACGATGATGGGGAAGACCGGTACGGCGCAGTACGCCGACCGCGACACGGCCCGCGGCACCGCCTACAACACGTGGTTCTGCGGCGTCGCCCCTGCGCACGAACCGCGCATCGTGGTCTGCACCGTCTTCCACAAGGTGATTCGAACCGGTAAGGGGTACACGGGCGGCGTCATTTCCGCGCCCGTCGCCCGAACGGTGGTCGAACGCACCCTCGAAATCATGGGCGTTCCGCCGGATCGCGAAACGCCTTCCGTCGACGCCGTCAGGGTCCCCCGCTGATCCCATGAGCCGCCCACGCGCCCTCCCCTTCGCTTCCGATCGCGCCATGACGGCGACCGCCGCGTCGTGGACGCACGGCGGGGGACGTGGGCTCGCTTGGGCGGCGAAATGCGTCCTCGACGCCGCCGGGATCGCGACGTCCTGCGTCGCTCCGCGCATTCCTTGCGCGGGAGACGCGCCGTCGACGGGCGCCGAACGCGTTTTCGTCGAGCGCGAACGAACGCGAGCCGCCGCGGCCGGAAGGACATTGACTCTCGTCGATGTCGGCACGACGTGGGCGAAACGCGGTGCGCCGGCCCTCGACCTCTCGGCGCTGCTCGTCGGTTCCGTGGACGGACGGCTCGACACGGGCGTAGCGACCGCGCTTCTGCGACGCGTCGCGGCCGACGGCGTGGTGGTTCTGCCGTCCGACGTGCGCTTGACGCGTACCGCCTCCGCGGCGTGTCGCGCGCGGCGCTTGACCTACGGATTCGACGCCGCCGCGGACATCCGAGGGGAATTCCGTCGCTCGGGACTCGACGGCTTCGAGATCTTCGTGACGACGCCGGTCGGTTCGGGGACGCTCGTGTGTGCACGGCCCGGACGACGCGCCGCCGGAGAAATGCTCGGAGCTCTCGCCTTCGGTCTCGCCGCGGGAGTCCCTCTCGCGGGCGCGCTCGACACGCTGTCGCGGGTGCGCGACATCTGCGGGAGCATGGAACGGGTCGCTGAAGGGCCGGTGACCGTGGTGATCGACGACGCCTCGACGGGGATCGCTCTCGCCGCCGCGGCGCGCGATCTGCGTGACGCCGGGGCCCGTCGCGTGTTCACGATTCTCGGGGTCGAAGGCGACCGCTCGCCGTCGGAACGCGGCCGGCTCGCGCGAGCGGCGGCCGAGTTCTCCGACGGGATTTTCCTGACCGTCTCGCACTCCCGATCCGAAGATCCCGCGCGGCTCGCTCTCGCGATGGTCGAAGGCTTGCCCGACGTCGTCGAATGCGAACTCGAGTTCGACCGTGTGAAGGCGGTACGCACCGCGCTCCTCGCGATGCGCGCCGGCGACGCGCTTCTGATCGTCGGGCTCGGCGGCGACGCGACGGCCATCGAAGTCGGAGATCGTCTCCTTCCTTGCGACGATCGGGCGTTGGTCCGAGAGTTGACCGGAACGGGAGTCCCCGCATGATTCCCGTGCCTTTCGCGGAACTCTGCCTCCGTCTCGGCGTATCCTGCCCGCCGGCGGCCGCGGGATCGATGGTGACTTCCGTCTCCACGGATACCCGAACTCTTCGTCCCGGAGACCTCTACGTCGCGTTGCCCGGAGAGAACTTCGACGCCCGCCGCTTCGTCGCCTCCGCCCTCGCAGCCGGTGCGTCGAGCGCCTGGTGTCGCCCCGGTCCCGACGTTCCCGCCGGAGCGTTCGTCGTGCGGGAGCCGGTGCGCGTCCTCGACGCGTTGGCCTCGATGGTGCGCGAGCGACTCGCCGCCCGCGTCATCGCCGTCGCCGGAAGCGCCGGAAAAACGACCGTCAAGGAAATGCTGAAGGTCCTCCTCGCGCCGATCGGTCCCGTGGTCGCGTCGGAGAAGTCGTTCAACAATCACATCGGCGTTCCGAAGACGCTTCTGTCCGCGACGTCGTCGACGCGGATCCTCGTGGCCGAAGTCGGTACCAATCATCCAGGCGAACTCGGACCTCTGACGCGTCGCGTACGCCCCCACGCGGTCGTGATGACGTCGATCGGGGCCGAACACCTCGAAGGCTTCGGGACGATCGACGGCGTATTGCGTGAAGAGATGGAAGCCGTCCGCGCCCTTCCGCCGGGAGGACGCGTGTACATCGCGGACGACTGCGCTCCTCTCTCCCGCGCGAAGTTCCCTTCGCACCTCACGCTCGAACGCGTCGGATTCGGGCCCGGAGCCGCGCGACGCGGGACGATCGAAGACGGCGCCGCCGGCGTCGGCGTCCGTCTTTTCGACGGAACGCATCTCGCTTCGTCGTTGGCGTTCGGATGGCAACGGGCGAATCTTCTTCTCGCGGGAACCGTCGCGCGCCTCGAAGGCGTGTCTTCGGCCGCGCTCGCGTCGGCGGCCTCGGCGCTCGCGCCCGCACCTTTGCGCGGCGAACACCGAACCGTCGGTTCCACCGTCCTGCTCGTCGACTGCTACAACTCGAACCCTCTGTCCGCGGGAGAAGCGCTTCGCGATCTCGCGACGCGCACGGGCAGGAAAGCGGCGCTCCTCGGCGACATGCGCGAACTCGGAGCCTCTTCGTCCGCGGCTCACGAGGAACTCGGGGCTCTCGCGAAAGCATGCGGCGTGAACGACGTGGTGTTCGTCGGCGACTGGGGCGACGCGTTCGCGCGCGGCTTCGGACGCTCGGTGCCCGTGTTCGCCGCGGCCGTCGACGCCAGGAACGCCTTCGAGCGCCTCTTGGCCGGGGGAGGCACCGTCCTCATGAAGGCATCCCGCTCGATCGCGCTCGAATCCCTCTTGGAGTGTGCAGCCCATGGATAGGCTCCGCGGCTATCTCGATCGTGAAGGTCCGCTCCGTCCGTCGACGAGCGTCGTCCTCATTTCGGCGGCGTTGACGTTGCTCGGGGTCGTCATGATCGGATCGGTGTCGACCGGTCCGGAAACCACCGCCGCCGACCCGTACGCGTTCACGGTCAAGCAGATGATCTTCGCCGGGTTGGGCGTCCTGATCGCGTTCATCGTCTCCCGGATCCCGCTTTCGTTCGTCCTGAGTCAGGTCCGTACGGTGACCATCGCGACGTGGATCCTGCTCGTGGCCGTTCTCGTGATCGGCAGCGTTCAACTCGGCGCGAAGCGTTGGATCGCCGTCGGCCCGTTCCACGTGCAGCCTTCGGAGATCGCGAAGATCACGATCATCCTTCTGACCGCGAGTTGGGCGGCGACGCGCGCCGGCAACCTGTCGGACTACATGCGCGGATTTTGGCCCGGATTCGGCCACGTCGGGGGCATCTGCATTCTCGTGATTCTCGAGAAGGACATGGGCACGACACTGTTCCTGTTCGCCCTCGGAGCCGGATGCATGTGGGCGGGTGGCGCCCGATTCCTGCACTTGGCCGGGACGTCGGTCGCGTTTCTCGGCGCGATCGGGTTCGTCGCTTGGGCCATGGGAAGTTTCGACTACGTCGTCCGTCGCCTCGACGGCTATGCCTCGGGTTCGGGCGCGGCCAATGATCAGGTGGCCGCGGGGCTCGACGCGCTGCGCACCGGCGGCGTCTTCGGGACGGGCCTCGGCGAAGGCAGCGCCCATTTGGGGTTCGTGCCGAAGATCCACAACGACTTCATCGTGGCCGCGGTCGGTGAACAACTCGGTCTCGTGGGCGTACTCCTCCTCGTTTCGGGCTACGTCTTCCTCTTCCACGCCGGATGGAGAATCGCGGAGTCCGCGAGAAATCGCGCCTCCTACGTGATCGCGTTCGGCGTTTCGCTCTGCATCGCGATGCAGGCGATCTTCAATCTCTGCGTGGCGACGGGATTGGTGCCGCCGAAGGGCATCAATCTGCCGTTCGTCTCCTACGGCGGATCGTCGCTCCTCGTGCTCGGTGGCGCCGTGGGCCTTCTGCTCGCCGTCGCCCGCGAGAACGAAGCAGCCGCCGCGGCCCCCGCCGTCGAACTCGACGAACTCGGTATGGCCGACGATCGGGCGACGGGACCCGTTTCGCTCGGAGGGACCGCGTCGTGACGCCGTCGTCCCTCGCCTTCACATTCAACCCCCGCGCTTCCCGCGTCGGGGGCATTCGTACACCGGAAGCCGCCGCGGCGCCGGGTCGTGACTCTCTGTACGACACCTGGCACATCGCGCAAACCATCACCGGAGGTCCGAACCTCCGAACCGCGGCCCGCGCCGCGGCGCCTTCCCGGCATCCAAACGACCCGGCGGTCAGCGCCGGGCCGATCATCCTACAACGGTTCACCTTCCTCGCGCCAGTGGGGATGGGAGAGTGCGCATGAATCCCGAAAAGATCGCAGTCGGCGTGGTGCTCGGCCTCATCGGTGTCCTCCTCGGTGTCGCCGTCTTCCGTTCGGAAGAGGGTGTCGCCGCCCCCGCTCCCGTCGGACCGACGACGGTCGGTACGACGACGCCCCCGCCGTTCCCCGCCGCTCCGCCCCAACCGGTGGTGGTGAGCTACGACGAGATCACCAAAGGGACGTATCGCACGCGTCAACCTCCGAAACCCCGTGAGGCCGAGTCGCGCCCCGTCGAGGCCCCGAAGACGCGCGTCGTCACCGTGAAGGCGGGCGACACGCTCGCGCGCATCGCGAAGCGCGAGCTCGGGTCGACCGCGGCGGCCGCGAAGATCGCGGCCATGAACCCCGACGTCGACGAACGGAATTTGAAGGTCGGACAGAAACTGACGATCCCCGAGGCGCCGAAGGCGGACGCGTCGAAGAAGCCCGCACCGAAGAAGTCGCAAACCAAGTCGAAGTCCGCTTCCGCGAAGTCGTGAACGATCTTCCGGTCTGGGCCGAAGGATTCGCCGACCGGCTTCTGCGGAAGGTGCCGCTCGCCGAGCGGACCCACATCAAAATCGGCGGAGCCGTGGAATGGCTCGTCGAACCGCGCTCCGCGGCCGAAGCCGCCGCCCTGCTGAAGCGCTTGCGTGACGCGGGCGTCGTCGTGCGCATCCTCGGGGGAGGGAACAATCTCCTCGCTCCCGACGGCGGCGTTTCCGACGCCGTCGTCGTGTCTCCGGTCCGCATCGACCATTGCGTCTTCGAGGGGAACAAACTCCGCGCGGGCGGTGGGCTCTCGTTGACGAAAGCCATCACGGAGGCCAATGCGGCGGGATTGGCCGGGATGCATCCCCTCGGAGGCATTCCCGCGCAGATCGGCGGGGCCGTCGCCATGAACGCGGGCGGTCGCCACGGTTGGATTTCCGACGTCCTCGAATCCGCGACCGTCGCCTTGCCGGACGGTCGCCGCGTCGTGATCCCGGCGACCGATCTCGATTTCGGTTATCGGCACTGTCGGTTGCCCGAAGGCGCCCTCGTGGTCGAAGCCGTGTTCGCGTTGAAGCCCGGAGACGCCGCGGAACTGAAGCGGACCTGCGCGGAAATCGTGAAGACCAAGAACGCCGCACAGCCGACGCGCGGGGCGAACTTCGGGTGTACGTGGAAGAACCCGGGTGGCCAGGAAGGCATGAGCCGTGCCGAGTTGGTGGCGCGGCTCGGCGCCCGTGGGCTCGATCCGGCCGTCGAAGGACGCCTCGGGGCGGGGCAGCTCGTCGATCTTTCGGGTGCGAAGGGCACGCGGATCGGTGGCGCGGAGATCACGGCCAAGCACGGGAATTTCATCGACAATCTCGGCGGCGCGACGGCCGCCGACGTGCGCGCGCTGATCGAAACGGGCGAACGCGCGGTTCGGGAACGCTTCGGGATCACGCTCGAGCGGGAAGTGGTGGTATGGCCGGAACCCGCGCTTTCCGCCGAGGGAAGCGGGGGCTAGAGTTTCCCCCATGAGCGATCCCGACCCCGTGCGCCGCGAGTTCCGAGGTGAACGCCCCGGACGCCGGGATGCTCGGCCGACGACGGAGACGCGCCGTGGCTGAACGGCGCGAGGATCTTTGGAGCTCCTTGAAGGAGGCGGGACGTCGAGCGTCCGACTTCCTCTTCAGAGGTCGGCTGACGGGCGTCCTCCTGCTCGTCCTCATCGTCGCGTTGACGGGAGTCGTCGTGCACCTCGTGAAGGCGCGGCTGCTTCGGTCGGCGCATTTCCGCGTCGATCCTTCGACGGTGCGTTTCGGAGACCTTCCCGCGTGGGCACCGGAGCGCATCGCCTCCGAATTGCGCCAACGATGCCGCGGATTGCCCGCGCGTCCGATTCTCGATCCGCTGCTCGACGTCGAATTGCGGGAGGCGCTCGAAGGCCATCCTTGGGTGGGGAAGGTGGAAGCCGTTCGGCGGCGCTATCCGAACTTCATCGAGGCCGATCTGACGTTGAGACGCCCACTCGCACGACTCGACGTCCGGGCCCGTACGTTGACGCTCGATCGCGAAGGGACGGTTCTCGAAGACGCGTCCGAGCGCACGCCGCAGGGTCTGCTCTACATCATCCGCGCGACGCCGAAGGCCGCCGGGGTGATTCCGAAGCCCGGATCGCGTTTTCAGGCGGCGCCGATCCAACACGGCATCGCCGTGGCTCGGGAGTTGTTCTCCCACCAGGATCATGTCGCGGCTCCGCTTCTGCGCGGTTGCGAGATCGACGTGTCGAACGTCGGTCGTCGCGACGTCGTCGAAATCACCCTGCGGCTCGCTTCGGGTACCGAAGTGAAGTGGGGGTCCGCTCCCGGATCGGAACTCGGTCCGATCGAAATCCCGGTGGCGGACAAACTGAATTCGTTGCGGTTCGTCGACGACAAGTATCCCGGACTCAAGGGCGTGAAGTGGGTCGACGTCACCACGGAGACCTGCTCCTATCAGAAGGACGGATGACCGTGGATCGGCCGGACAAGGCCCCGGGACTCAACCGGACCATCACGCGGTTCGTCGGAGGATTCGCGCTCGCGTCACTCGCTGCCGCCTGCGCCCCGCTCCTTTCGGACGACGCCGGGAGGAGCTTGGTCCCCGGACTGTCGCGCGCGGACGCCTTCGTCGTCTACGGGATGCTCATCGCCGGATTGCCCGCTCTCGTTCTTCCGACGGGGTTCGCGGTGCAGCCCGGACGTGCGTTGTCGCCGCTCGCGCCGCTCCTTCTTCTCGCCACCGTGTTCGCGGTGTTGCCGCTCGCGGTGGCCGCTTGGATTTCGGGCGTCGCGTGGACGGGGGTGTCGGCGGTCGTCTCGGCCTCTCTCGCGGTCGGCGCTCTGATGCTGCATCTGCGGCGTCTCCTCGGTGCGCGCGCCGCGATCCTTTGCGGCGCGGTCGGTGCGGCCCTTTGCGTCGCGGCTCCGCTCCACGTCGCGTTTCTCGAGTCGCTCGGCAAACCGTGGCCGCCTTCGCTCGCGTTCGTGTCTCCGTCCGTCATGGTTCTCGCGGCGTCGCGCATGCACGGTTTCGAGGCGCACCTCGTTCCGCTGTCGGTCGCCGTCGCGGCGTGGTTGCCGCTCTTCGCCCGTCCCCGTGCGGCCGCGACCGTGGGTTGCATCGGAATGATGCTTCTCCCCGTGTTCGGTGCGACGGACCTCGTGGGTCCGACGGAACCCGTGACGCTGTCCGCTCCCGCGGGGTCGCGCACCCGGGCGGGGGTGCCGATCCCGTTGGAGCTCGCGAACACCGGTCCCGCGTGCGTCGTGCGATTGCGCGGCGAATCGTGGGCGCTCTCGACGGGGGAGACGCGCATCGTTCCCGTGGCGATCGAGGAGGGAGAGGTCGAATGCCTCGTGGAAACACCGGGTTCGGCCACGCGTTCGATTCCGTTGCCGATCACGATCGGCGGCTCCGATCTCCCGATCCTGCTCGTCGCGCGAGGTAGCCGCGCGGAAGCCGCCGCGGTGGCCGCCGGCGCCGAAATCGTCGACGTCGACCGCCTCGCGGCGGGCGCCGTTTACCCGACGCATGCGGACGGGTTCGTGCTCGCGACGGACGATCGTCCCACGTCGACGACGGCGGCGTGGCTGTCCGACGCGGCGACTCTCGGCCTGCGCGTGTGGTCCGTCGGCGGGCCGGCGCCTGCCGGGATCAAAGCCACCGAGTTCGTTCCCGGTGGACCACCGCCGACCGACGTGTTGCGGCCGAAGCCCGCGCTCGGCGACCCCGCCATCCGTACGTTGTTCGCCGCGCCCGATTGGCGGGCGATCGATCTGACCCGACTTCTTCTCTTTTTGGTCGCCTATCACGTCGCGTTTCTCGCGGCGTTCCTCCTGCCGGTTTCCCTCGACTCGAAGAAGTCTACTGGAGTCTATCTGACTTCCGTCGGATTCATCATCGTCGCGACCGCGCTCGCGGGGCGTTGGGTCCTCCGCGGGTTCTTCCTGAAGGACAATCAGATCTACACCCAGTCGCTGACTCTCGTGTCGATCGGACCCGACGGGCGCGCCGCCGCGCGCCAAATCCGAAGCTTCGCGTCGATGAGCGGTGAGCGGGCGATGATCCCCGTGCCTTCGGGAGGGACGACGCACGTCTACCGTGCGCCCGGTCGCCCCGCTCCGACGCGTCGCGTGTCGACGACGGGGGAGGCGCTCGTCGACGTTTGGCTCGACCGTGTCGAGGCCAAGGTCCTGCTGCGCGACGACCGCGTGGGCCCGTCGCCCGTCGCCGTCGAGGCGACGGGGCCGGGACGGTGGCGTCTTCGGCCGGTCGAAGGCGTGCCGGATCCGTTCGGAATCGCCGCCGCCGCGCC
>CAIWVZ010000341.1 GCA_903916245.1 uncultured Planctomycetota bacterium
GCGATGTCCTCATCGCCGTGTCGAGGGCTCAATGCCTTCTACCCAGTTACACAATGCGTAACCTTCGCTGGGTCGGCGGATAGGGAAGCTGGGAGTGGTGAGGCGATTGTTGGAGTCGGGGATGAATGATCTGGAAATCCGCGAGGTGATGCGTCTGGTCCTTTGGCTTCTGGCGTTGCCGGAGGACGAGGAGATAGAATTTAGGAAAGATGTGACGCATATGGAGGCGAGCATGGAGACCAAACTCCGTGGGGAGCGTGCCTCCTGCTCACTCTCCGTAAAACGGCCACTCCCTCCGCGGTCGTCCGAGGCTTTCCTGCTCGTACGGAATCCGGCCCGCTTCCATGTGCAACGGGCGAAAATCCCGCCCCGTCTTCTCCCGCAGCACGCGCAGGATCTCGAATCCGGCGGGATCGCTGTCCCCGAAATGCCACCATTCCAAAGTAGCCGGCAGCGCCCGGATCAACGCCACCGTCGCGGATCCCGGAAAGCTCGTCTGGAGGAGCAACTCGCCCGACTGAAGCTTCGCCAGTTCGTGAAACGTGGTTTCGTTCTCCACCGTCAGGCAACGCCGCGCATCGCATTCCCAGTCGCCTGGGCCTGTTCGTCGGATGTCCGCCAGCGCCAACCGCACCGGACCGTGCAGCAGTCCGAGGTTCAGCCACTGCCCGTCGAGACGCATCCGCAGGGGGCCGTGCAAAAGCGCAAACCGTGGATTGGGCAGGATGCCGACGTCGTCGAGGGACCGGAGTTTTCCGCCGGTGATGTCGGCGAGCAGCCGTCCCAGCTTCCCGCGCAATTGCCCGGCGAGTTCGCCTTCCTTCGCTGCCGCCGCGAGCGATTCCAGCCGCTTCGAATCGCCGCACAATAGGCAGCTCGCGAACCGCACCAGCGATTCCCCCTCCCACGCCAACAACCGCGGCAACAGGTCGAGGATCTCCGCGTTGGCCGCGCCCGGTGTCCGATCGAACGGGGCCACCGGTCCGCCCGTTGCAGCAGCCTCCGACATCCCGCGACACCAGCGTTGCCAATCCGACTTCCACGCCGCCGGCACACGCGCGTCCGATGCTGCCGTCGCGAACTGCGCCGCCAAGCCCGCCCGCAACCCCGCGGGCGACGGACGATCCAACCGCCGGTACAACTCCGGCTCCGAACCCAGCGGAAGACGGACCTGAAGCAGGATGGCCGGATCGCGTGGGTGCCGTTCCAACCGCAACACTCCGGCACGTTCCGCCGCCTCCAGTTCCTGTTCGATCTCGGCGCGGCGTCGCCCGTCGCGGGCATCGAGCGAGGCGAGGAACTTCTCCGCATCGACCAACAGGTCACGGGCTCCGACACCCGTCCTGCCTGCGGGCGTCGACTCGTACTTCTCCGCCAAAGCCTCGAGCACCCGTTTCATGGTCCCTCGTCAGCCGCCGAATTTCTCCAACGCCTCCGCCCGCGTGAGGCTCACGGCGACGTTCCGGATCTCGGTCCGTCGTCCCGCCGTCTTCTCCTGTTTATGGATGGCGATCACCTGATCGCACTGGTCGACCGCGTACGGGATGTTGCCCGTGCTCATCGAGAACACGCCCTGGAGATCGAGCGTGTGGAGGGCCCGGATGCAATCGCGGATGCGGTCACCACTGAGCTTCGAGAAGGCTTCGTCGATCGGCACCAGCGCGAGGGAGGGTTCCTTACGGCGCGTCTCGTGCCGGCGATAGGCGCGCAGGTAACTGGCGAGGATGGCCACGAAATAGGGCGTCTGGTTTTCGCCGCCGCTCGATTTGCCCGCCGCGCGGTTCACACTGTAGGCGCGTGCGTCCGGATCGTTCACGTTGGCCACCTCGATGTCGTAATCGTGGTAGTTCCGGTAATCGAGGAACCGCTCCGCCTCGGCCCCGCCGGTGCCGGTCTCGGCCGTGATCGCGCGGAAGATGCGTTCCACCGCCTCGCGGATCTCGCCATCGGCCATTGCAAACAACATCTCGTCGCCGCGAACCGTCGCCGAAAGATCGAGAAGCCGCCGGTACAGATCGAACTCCCCGTCGCGGTTCTGGCGCGCGACGATCCGATAGCGGTTGTTCCCGATCGGCTTGTCCAACGCCGTCCGCAACAGGGTCATCAGGTTCTCGACCATCAGCAGGCGTTCGCGAAGCTTCTCGAGCACCTGTTCGCGGAACAGCTGTTGCCAGTTCCGTTCCTCCGTCACCGCCTTCTGCTCGTACTCGGGGATGTGCGCCTGCGCGATCCGCCCACGCCGTGCCTCGTAGCCCGCATTATCCGAGGCCTCGGGATCGAGGTCCGAGAATTGCGGATCGTGAACCCGCGCCAGGTCACGGCGCTCCGCCACCAGTTCGGTGCGCGCCACGCGGGCCGTCACCTCCGCCTCGCGCCACAGCGTCTGGACGCGATCCGCCGCCACCGTGCGCACGGGGAACTCCGCGCGGAACCGTTCCCGCAACTCCTCGATCCGAACCAGGTGCGGCGAAACATCCTCGGCGTCGCGCACCGTCTTCACCAGGTCCTGCGCCGACTCCA
>CAIWVZ010000342.1 GCA_903916245.1 uncultured Planctomycetota bacterium
AACATCGCCGCATGCAACTCCTCGATTGGGTCGTCATCCTCGGCTATGTGGCGTTGATCGTCACCATCGGCTTTTACGCGAGTCGAGGTCCCAAGACCGCCGAGGGACATCTGCGCGCCGACCGAAACCTCCCGGCGTGGGCGGTCGTTTTCTCGATGCTTGCGACCGAAGTCTCGGCGGCGACGTACATCGGCGTGCCGGAATCCGGATTCAAGGGATCGTGGACGTACCTGCAGTTCGCGATGGGGGCGCTGATCGGCAAGTGGGTGGTGTCGACCGTTTTCGCGCGCATGTACTGGCGGTTGAATTTGCCGACCGCCTACGGGTTCTTGGGCACGCGCCTCGGCCCGGGGATTCAGCGAGTGACCGCCGCGTCGTTCATCGTCGGACGTCTCATCGCGTCGGGTGTGCGGCTTTTCATCGCGGCGCTCGCTTTCGCGCTCGTCGTCGATATTCGTCTTTGGTCGAGTACGGGTGTCCCCGAAGCGGTCTGCGCGATGGCGCTGATCTCCACCGTGTATACGCTGCTCGGTGGGTTGAAAGCCGTCGTGTGGACCGACGTCGCGCAGGGGTCGATCTTCTTCATCGGGGCCGCGTCGGCGCTCATCTTCGGCTTGGGCAACATCGACACCCCCCTTTCCGTGATGCTCGGCGAAGCCGTCGACGCGGGAAAGATGACCGTTATCCAGTTGCAGCCGTGGCCGCTCGGCGAGGGGTGGTCGTGGCAATCGACGTCCACGCTGTGGGCGGGTTTGATCGGGGGCTTCTTCCTCAATCTCGCCACCTTCGGAACCGACCAGGAGAATGTTCAGCACATGCTGAACACGAAGACGGAGTCGGCGTCCGGCCGCACGCTTCTTACGTCCGCGTTGATCACGTTCCCGCTCGTCGCGACGTTCCTCGCGGTCGGCACCATGCTGTGGCTGTGGCAGAAACACGGAGCCAGCCCCGCGTACGCCGCGGTCACTCCGATGGAAGTCAAACAAGTGTTCCCCAACTTCATCGTGAAGGTGCTGCCCGCTGGACTTCGAGGGTTGGTGTTCGCGGGCCTGTTCGCGGCGGCGGTATCGAGTCTCGGTGCCACGTTGAATGCGACGACCGCCGCGACGGTGAATGACGTCCTTCCGCGCCTGAAGGAGAAGGGAATGACCGCCGTGAAGGCGCTCATCGTCCTCTTCGGCTTCGGCTTGCTCGGCGTCGGTCTTTTCTTCGCCTGGTGGGCCTCCGGGATGCAGGACGACTTGGTGCAGATCGCCCTCGGCGCGATGACGATTCTTTATGGAGCGATCCTCGGCGTGTTCCTGCTCGCGCTCATTTGGGGCCCGCGCGTCGGTGATCGACCGGCGATCATCGCCCTTGCGATCGGTGTCACGTTGGGGGCGTGGTTCTTCTTCTACCGCCGTGTCGATGCGACGGGTACGGCCGCCCCGTTGATGGCGTGGGTATGGTCGATGCCGATCACCATCGCGGCCACCATGAGCGTCGGACTGTTGCTTTCTCGACGGGGAGCCGCGACGCAGGGCGCCGAGTGACCGAGGTGCCGAAGGGGCGGGAAGCGGGGCTCGATGCGCTCCGCGGTGTGCTCATGCTCCTCGGCGTTCTCCTGCATGCCGCTTGCTGCTTTCAAGGCGAAGCGAATACCGTTTGGCCGTATCGGGACGTTGCGACGTCGGGACTCGCGATCTACGTCTTGATCGTGGTCCACATCTTCCGGATGCCGATGTTTTTCGTCATCGCCGGTTACTTCGCGGCGCGGACGGCGGCGCACCGAGGAGCGTCCGGCCTATTGCGGTCCCGATGGAGCCGCATCGGGATCCCGTTGATCTTAGGAGTGCTCGTCGTCGTCCCGTTGGTCGAATTGGCCTTCGCATGGGCCATCACGCGTGCGGCCGGAGTCGGGATGGTATTCACGGCGACGTGGCCTCCGCGTGGTTCGGCACACCTTTGGTTTCTCGAATATCTCTTGGTGCTGTCGGTGATCGCCGCAGCGGTCGTGGCGCTTGCGGAACGTCGTCCCGGCGGGGTTTCACCGATCACGTTCGGCGGTGTCCGATTCGGAACCGCGGGGTTGGGACGACTCGTCGGGCTCGGCCTCGGCCTCGGGGTGTTGCTGTTGCCCATGGCGACGCCCGGCTTCGCGACACCACACGGATTCGTTCCTGAACTCCGGCTTCTTGTCCCCTACGGTTACTGCTTCTTGCTCGGTTGGCGATTGTGGTCGGCGCCGGAGGCTCGAACGGAGATGTGTGCGCGGGCGGGTCGCATGCTCGCCGCCGGAATCGTCCTGGTGCACGTCGCGGCGCTGACGGCGCTGATGTACTGGGGCGCGGTGGCCGAGCGTCGCGAGTCCGTCTTGGGGATTTACGTGCTCACGCAGATGCTCAGCGGGCTTGCCGTCGTATTCCTGACGGCGGGAGCGTTCGGATGGGTGGAACGGCGTTTCGAGACCCCTCGCGCATGGACGACGGCGATGGCGGACGCGTCCTACACCATCTACGTCGTCCATCTTCCGATCGTCATTGTCGTGGCGGCAC
>CAIWVZ010000343.1 GCA_903916245.1 uncultured Planctomycetota bacterium
CGCGCGCGAACCCGCGTCCACGTTCGCCGCACCCGGTGGAGCGGTGCCCGCGCGCGGCGGCCTCACCCTGGTGCGCGACGCCGTCGACTTCCGCACCTACGCGCTCCGCGACGTGACGTTGTCTCCGATCGGTGGCGGCCCCGCGTTCACGACGCCCCCCGGCCTCGCAAGCGGGTCCATCTTCCTCGATCCCGTCGTCCATACGATCACCGGGACCGTGTCGGGGTCGTTCGGCGGGCTCCCGTTCACGCACGTGCTCGACGGGATCGGCGACGTCTTCGAAGGACCGATGTCCCACCCGACGCGGATCGTCGTTCAAGAGTCGAACTTCGCGGGGGCGGGCCCCGTCCACTTCGATCTCGACCTGACGACGCTGCGCGCCTCCGCGACACCGTGGAGAATCGGTCAAACGACCACCCTCACGATGACGGGACGCACCGGGACGTGGGGCATCGTCGCCGCGGCCCTCGATCCGTCGCCGGGAGTCAACACTCCCGTGGGCGACGTGATGCTCGATCTCGACCCTTTGCTGCTCTACTCGCTCGACCCGACCAACGGGCTGTTCACGTCGAACATCGCCCCGATGCCGCCCGACGGCCGTATGAACGCGTTCGTTTTCATCCCGGCCCAACCCGCGCTCGTCGGCGCGACGTTCTTCGTCGGCGGAGCGACGCTCGTGAACGGTGCGGCGACCGCGGTCACCCAGTCCGTGCGCGCGATCATCGTCCCCTGACGACGACGCGGGCGCGTCGCCTCGAAACGTCGTCGACGAAAGTCACCAGCCCGCGGCGCGGCCCTCGTGCCGCGGATCGGCGGCTCCGTGCCACACGTCGCCCGCGCGAAGGATCAGATGTCCGTCCCCTTGATATTGCGGACGACCCGGCTTGCCCCGGAAGACGACTTTGTGGCCGCGACCTTCGAGAGCCTTGACGACGTCGGGCGACAAGCCGAAGGGTTCGACGAGCAATTCGTCGGGCATCCACTGGTGGTGAAGGCGCGGCGCCGCGACCGCCTGAGTCGCCGTCATCTCATGATCGACGACGTTCACCACCATCTGAAGAACGGTATTGATGATCGTCGGGCCGCCCGGGCTGCCGGCGACGGCCAACGTCTTGTCGTCCTTGACGACGATCGTCGGGGTCATCGACGACAACGGACGCTTCCCGGGTTGGATGCGGTTCGCACGCCCCTGAATCAAACCGAACATGTTCGGCTTGCCCGGCGACACGGCGAAGTCGTCCATCTCGTTGTTGAGGAGGAATCCGGCCCCCGTCACCGTGACGCCCGATCCGTATCCCCCGTTCAGAGTCGTCGTGCAGGCGACGGCGTTGCCCCGTCGATCCACCACCGCGAAATGCGTGGTTTCGAACTTCTCCGCGCCCGGAGGGTCCGCCCATCCGAGCGATTTCGCGGGGACGGTCTTCGACGTGATCGTCGCGTCCATCGCGTCGAGGTGTTCCTTGGCGAGCAGGCCCGCCGTCGGCACCTTCACGAAGTCGGGATCGCCGAGCCAACGCGCCCGGTCGTAGAACGCGCGCTTCATGACTTCCGCCAGGAGATGCGCGTACGCGTCGCCGCCGAACCCGAGCGCCGCGACGTCGCGACGTTCGAGCAACGCCAACATCTGCAGCATCGCGATACCGCCCGAGGACGGCGGCGGCATCGTGACGACCCGGTGCCCGCGATACGTCCCGACGAGCGGCGTGCGCTCCTTCGGCGCGTACGCGGCCAGATCCTCCTTCGTGATCGCGCCTCCGGTGCGCCCCATCTCCGCGACGATCAGATCGGCGATCGGTCCTTTGTAGAAGGCATCCGGACCGTCCTTCGCGAGGAGCGCGAGCGTTTTCGCGAGGTCGGGCTGCGCCCACGGCGCGCGCGGGTCGCAGGCGGCGAGCGACTCCGTGAATTGAGCCTTCGACGCGGGGAACGCGGCGAACAGTTGGCGCGACAACGGCGAAAGAAGGCTGCGGCGCGTCGCCTCGGGAAGAACGAAGCCGTCGCGTGCGAGACGAATCGCCGGCGCGAGAGCCTTGTCGAAGGACCATGTTCCGAAGCCAGAGAGAAGCCGATGCATTCCGGCCACCGACCCGGGCACGGCCGCCGCGAGTCCACCGACCCGAGAACGATCGGGGACGAAGGTTCCGTCCTTCTCGTGGTAGCGGTCTTCTGTCGCCCCCACGGGTGCGGCTTCGCGGAAGTCCAGCGCGACTTCCTTGCCGTCCGCCGTCCGCAGGACGACGAAGCCTCCACCGCCGATGTTGCCGGCGGACGGATACGTCACGGCAAGCGCGAAGAACGTCGCCACGGCGGCGTCGACCGCATTGCCTCCCGCTCGGAGAACTTCCAATCCCGCTTCGGTCGCCGCGGGCGACGACGAGACCACCATCGACGCTCCGACCGCCGGAGGCCCCGCGATCTGCCCGAAACCCGCGCCCATCAATAGGAAACTCGCGATCAGAAGCATGCGCATGGCGGCATCGTAGCGGAGGGTCCCGGCGAGATCGCCGCGCCGGGGCGGCGACTGCTAGGATTTTCACGTCGGCACCATGCGCAGGTGCCGACTCCTCCCATGCAGAGCCTTCCTCCCGAGATCGAGATCGCCGAGGCCCTCGAGAAGCTGTTCACCGTCATGGTCGAACAGCAGCAGATGAAAGTCGGCAAGCGCGCGAAGGCGCTGCTGCCGGACTGCACGTGGGAAGAGGTGATGAATCCCGACAGCGTGCCCGAACTTCACGGCGATCCCTACTTCAATTACGAAGACGGCATCCTCGCGGGGACCATCGCCGCCCAGATCGCCGTCCGCGCCGAACTGCGACGCCTATGGGACAAAAAAACGGAGGGATCGCCTTTGTCGGGCGACCCCTCCCACTGACGAGTGTCGTGGAGTCATTGAAGCGTCGAAGCCGTTCCCTCACCGAACTCGGCACCTTGCGGCACTTCGCTCGGTTCCTTCCGGGCTCACCGCTGCGCGGCTTCCCCGCAGCCCCGAAAGGAGTTTCCCTTCCCCTCGCCACGGATGAATCCACCCGGGCGACAGGTTTTTCTTCGGCATCCTCGAAACGAAACTGAACGGAAATCTTCGGCGTCCTCATTTTTTCCCGCGAGTCGTGATTAAGAGCCCCGGAGCGGGAGGGGTGGAGGGGCGGGACGCCGACCGCCCCACGCCGCGGATGCTAGTTTCTATCCTCTTTTAAACCGCAATCGCAGTCTTTTTAGACGAACTTCCTTGCTCCTTGCGGCGCCCGCTGGGATAACCGACCGCATGCCCCGCTACCGACTCGGCACCGCCGCCCGCATTCTCGGAGTCAGCATCGACACCGTCCGCCGCTGGGCCGACGCGGGAAAACTCGTGACGATCCGCACCGAAGGCGGTCAACGCCTCGTCGACGGTGCCGCGCTCGCCGCATTCGCCGACGCGCTCGACCCGCCGGGTGCGGGCGTCCGCTCTTCGACGGCGCGGAATCGCTTGGACGGCATCGTGACCCGCGTCGTCCGCGACCGCGTGGCGGCCCAAGTCGAGATGCGTTGCGGTCCGTTCCGGCTCGTGGCCCTCGTGACGCGAGACTCGGTCGATGCGCTGAAACTCGAAGCCGGGAGTCCGGCGTGCGCCGTGGTCAAAGCCACCAACGTCGTCGTGGAGGTTCCCGACGCGGACGTCGAGCACGGTCCGTGAGACGCGGGACGTTCCTTGGGCGCATGGTCGTTCTCGCGATCGGCCTCGGCGTCCTCGCCGCTTGCGGCGATGCGGCGGGGTCGACGTCCGCCCCCCTGCGCATCTTCGCGTCCGCCTCCCTCGCGGGCGTGCTCGACGACGCGGTCGCGACCCAAAAGAGTCTCGCACCCGATGTACCCGTGGAACTCCAGGTCGCGGGGACGCCGCAGCTCCTCCTTCAAATCGAACATGGAGCGGTCGCCGATCTTCTTCTCTGCGCGGACCCGGCCGACGCCCGACGCGTCGTGGACGCCGGACTCGCCGCCGACGCTCCCGTCGTCTTCGCCCGCAACAGGATGGCGATCGTCCATGCACCCGACAATCCGCGAAAGATCGGCGGCCTCGCGGATCTCGCGCGTACGGATCTCCGCGTGGCGCTGTGCGCGCCCGGCGTCCCGGCGGGGCGCTACGCGCGGGCCGCGTTGGCGCGATCGGGCACGGTCGTGCGGTCGGTCTCCGACGAACCGAGCGTCCGAGCCTTGGTGATGAAAGTCAAACAGGGTGAAATCGACGCGGGCATCGTTTACGCGACGGATCTACGCACGGCGGGAGTGGAGGGACACGTTCTCGACTCGGAAGGGATGCCGATCGCCGACTACCCGATCGTCGCCCTGAAATCCGGACGCAACCCCACCTTCGCCGCGCGCTTCCGCGCGTTCCTCCTCGGTCCCGACGGACGCACATTGTTGGCGCGTCACGGATTTTCGACCCCATGAATCTCCCACGCACCGCACTCGCCGTCGCCGCGTCCGCCGCGGCCCTTCTGTTCGCGGTGCCGCTCGTCGGACTGCTCGCGCACGCTCCGTGGGGCGAGTTCCCGGCGTTGCTCGGCGACGCACGCGTGCGCAACGCGCTCGCGCTGTCGTTCGCGGCGTCCGGCGCGGCGGTCGGCGTCGCGATCGTCCTCGGGATGCCGCTCGCCCTTTGGCTCGCTTCGGGACGATCGGCCCTTCGGACCGTCGTCCGCACCATCGTCCTCCTTCCCGTCGTCCTCCCGCCCATCGTCGCGGGGATCGCCCTTCTTTCGGCATTCGGACGCAACGGACTCGTCGGTGCTCCGTTGGAGCAGGCCTTCGGCGTCACGATCCCTTTCACACGCGTCGCCACCGTCGTCGCCGCGGCCTACATGGGACTTCCGTTCTTCGTACTCGCGGTGGAATCGGGACTGCGCGCCTTCGACGCCCGCTGGCTCGACATGGCGCGATCGCTCGGAGCGGGTCCGATTCGTCGCTTCGCGTACGTCACGCTGCCGATGATTTTCCCGTCGGTCGCCACCGGCATGCTCCTTTGTTTCATGCGCGCCCTCGGCGAATACTGCGCGACGCAACTGTTCGCGGGCAATCTCGAGGGCGTCACCCGAACGTTGCCCCTCGCGTGCGGTTTGGCGATGGAAACCGATCCGCGCCTCGCGGTCGCGCTCAGCCTGCTTCTCTCGGGTACCTCCGTCGCCGTGCTTCTCCTCCTCAAGCGACGTCTTCCGGGGGCACCGTGACGCTGCATCTCGAAGGCGGTCTTGCGCGCGGCACACTCGCGATCGACATGGATCTCGCGGTGGGTCGGGAAACCGTCGCCCTCGTCGGTCCGAACGGAGCCGGAAAGTCCACGACGCTGAAGTTGATCGCGGGCCTTCTGAGACTCGACCGCGGGTCGCTTCGATGCGACGACGATGTCTGGGACGACGGCGCCGGTCGATTCACGGTGTCCGAAGATCGCCGCGTCGCGTGGCTTCCCCAGGATCCCCTTCTGTTTCCCCACCTCGACGTCCTCTCCAACGTCGCGTTCGGACCGAGGTCGCGCGGTGCGTCCCGTACGGACGCGTCGCAACTCGCCACGGCGATGCTCGAGCGGCTCGATCTCGGGCGCTTCGCCGCGCGCAAGCCGGAGACCCTTTCCGGTGGCGAGGCTCGGAAAGTCGCGATCGCCCGCGCGTTGGTGACGCGGCCTCGCGTCCTGCTTCTCGACGAACCGTTCGCGGGAATCGACGTGTCGGCGGCCGTGGACCTCCGCAAGGAACTGGCGTCCTGTTTCGCGGACTTCGACGGCCCGGTGATCCTCGTCACCCACGCCGCCGTCGACGCCTTCATGCTCGCCGACCGGATCGCGGTCGTCGAATGCGGGCGCCGTGTTCAGATCGGCACGGCGGAAGCGTTGGGTGCGGCACCCGCCACCCGCTACGTCGCGGACCTCGTCGGATTGAACTTCCTCCGCGGTAGGGTCCATGACGGACTTCTCACGCTCGACGACGGCGGCACGCTCGTCGTCGCGCACCCCGTCGAAGGGCCCGTCACCGCGACGATCCATCCGCGGGCCGTGTCGTTGCACCTGTCGCGTCCCGACGGATCTCCGAGAAACGTGTGGTCCACGACGGTGACGTCGGTGGAGCCTTCACCGGGATCCGCCCGCGTCCGCGTCGAAGGTCCGATTCCGCTCGTCGCGGAAATCACGCACGCCGCCGTGCGCACGTTGAGCCTGCGACCGGGCAGTGCCGTCTTCGTCGCCGTCAAAGCGACGGAGATCACGCTGACGCCCGTGTAGGGCCCGGGCCGCTACGGTTTCGGGTTCGATCCGTCGCCCTGATAGACTCGTCGGCGGTCGCCCCACCATGTCCACGGATCTCATCAGCCTCGCCGAGAAGGCGCGCCGCTTCGCGGCACCGCTTTCCGAGGCGCTGCCGCCGACACCGACCGAACGGATCGAGTGGAGAGGACGCCCGCTGTGGGTCAAGCGGGAGGACCTCCAGGAAACCGGATCGTTCAAAGTTCGCGGGGCCCTCGTGCGACTCGCGTCGATCGATTGGGCGCTCCTGCGTTTCGGTGTCGTCACCGCATCGCACGGCAATCACGGTCTCGGGCTCGCATGGGCGGCGGGCCGCCTCGGCACCCTCGCCACGATCGTCGTGCCGAACGACACTCCGCGCGTCAAGTGCGACGGCATTCGCGCGCTCGGCGCGGAACTCCTCGTTCACGACGCGCCGGGATACGACGCCGCGGAACGCGAGGCTCGCCGTCTCGCCGCGGAACGCAACGCGACCTTCGTCTCCGCCTTCGACGACCCGTGGGTTCAAGCCGGAAACGGCGGCACGGTCGCGCTCGAAATCATGGATCAGGTGCCGACGACGGGACGCATCGTCGTTCCCGTCGGAGGCGGAGGCATCGCGTCCGGTCTCGCCGCCGTGATTCGAACGACGTGGCCGCTGATCGACGTTTGGGGTGTGCAATCCGAAGCGTGTCCGTCGATGGCCGCGTCGATCCGCGACGGCCGCGCCCATCTCGTTTGGGAAGGCGGCCCGACTTACGCCGAGGGGCTCGAAGGCGGCGTCGCCGAGAGCACGTTCGAAATCTGTCGACGTGAACTCGTCGGCGTTCCGCTCGTTTCGGAGTCCGCGATCGCCCGGGCGATGACGCACGCGCGGCGCGCACACGGCCTGCGTCTCGAAGGCTGCGCGGCGGTCGTCCTCGCGGCGGTCGACGCGGGAGTCGTACCCTGCGACGACGACACCGTCCTCGTCCTGACGGGAGGCAACATCGACGACGACGTTTTCGCTCGCGCGGCGGCCGAGTCGGACGCATGAGCGAGACGAGCGCCGACGACGACTGCCTCCCGATCCGTGGGCCGGCACACCCGTGTCCCTATCTGCCCGGGAAAGAAGCGACGTTCATCTACGCTCGTCGATTTCCCGACGTCGAAGACGGATGGGACGCCCTTCTCAATCGCGGTTACCGCCGTTCGGGTCTCTACGTTTATCGCACCGACTGCGACGGCTGTCGCGCATGCGTGCCTCTCCGCGTTCCGGTCGGCACGTGGATGCCCGACCGAAGCCAGCGTCGGGCGCTCGCACGCAACGCGGACGTCGACCTCGCGATCGGACGTCCGGTGTTCGACGA
>CAIWVZ010000344.1 GCA_903916245.1 uncultured Planctomycetota bacterium
CAGGTAGTCGTAGGTCAGACAGAAGACGCGCCCGTCGGCGATCTTCGCTCTGCCGCGCGCGGTCATCGCCTTGAGCCCCGCACGACCGGTGAAGGACGCGAGCAGGTCGGCATGCACGGCGCAGTATTCGATGGACTGATGCGAGAAACGACGCTCGATCACGCGAAGGCCGTGAAAATAGAGCCCAACTTGGAGGAACTCGACGACGCCCCCGAAAACCCAGTCGGTGCGGACGACGGCGTCGCCGACGACGTTCAGGAGATACGACGGTTGCCAAAGAACGGGACCGAGTCGTTCTCGCGCGGATTCGAGGAGCGCGGCGAAGGCGGTCGCTTTCGCGCGGACACGCTCGGGCGCATCGGGGGCTGCGAGGACGGCGTCGACGGCGTCGCACAGCGCGGCGAAGCGCGCGAGCAAATCGCGCCTTTCGCCGACGTCGTGAGCCGCCGGGATGGCCTCCCGGAGCCGCTGCAACGTATGGGACATGGCAGGTGCTCCGGTGATCAGTTGACGGGGATGAGGCCGGTGGGCCCCGACGCGATGAGGACCCACTCCGCGCCCGGTGTCACCACCGGAGGCACGAGCGACGCCCACGAGTACGGGAACAGCGGCCACGACGTACCGGGGATCGGCATCGTCGACTGTCCGCCACCTTCGATCGACGGGAATCCGGGCGCTCCGTCGGCGTAGACGATCGAGCGAATGCGCCACGAATCACCGACGAGAATGGCGTTCGTTGCGACGTCGTACGCGGCGACGTGAACGTCGATTCGGAAGTTCGCACCGACGTTCAACGCCGGCAACGCGACGGACGTCCGTTGCATGCCGCTGCCGTCGAAGATGAAAGGCGACAACAACGTCGCGACCGGGACGAACGGATTGGTCGTGTCGTAGATCTCGAAGTACCAGGCGGCGGGGGCCCCCGCGTCGCCCCACGACGTGGCCGTCACTTCGCCGCGATCGTAGTCGGTGACGAGCTCGACCAACGGGACCATTCCCGTCGACGGCGGCGGAACGGAGTTCTCCGTGGCGACGACAGGTAGGACTCCCGTCAACGCGATCAGAACGGCCACGAATGCGACGAATCGACGGACCATGATGCGACCTCCGTTCCCCCGCCGCGTGACGCGACCTCACCCTCGAGACGGAAACCTCGACGGAAGCGGAGGATACGGTGAGTCTACCCCGACACCGGGGGGCTTCCGCAAGCCTATCGACGCGCGCGGAGGAGGCCGGCGAGCAACAGCACCGCGGCTGCCGCAGGTGCTTGTACCCTAAGGACTTCCGACCATCCGAGCGTCGTTTTCTCGGCCAGGATGTAGACGGAAAGCCCCCAAAGCAGCACGCCCGAAGCGACGATTCCGACGACGGTCGCGGGCGAAGCGGCGGGCATACCGAGGAAACGACTCTCGGCCCGTCGTACGGCGGCGCGCAACGCGCTTCCGCACTCTTCGATCATGCGCGCCACGTCCGACAACTTCGTCTCGAGCGAGGCGTGTCCCGATTCGACCGCGTTGCGGTCGTCGGGCGTGATCCAGGCGTCGATGTCGAGCGTCGTCGACTTCTCTTCGGCTTCCTCTTCGAGGCGCTCCGACTCGCGGTTGTAGTGACGCTGCAACTCTTCCCAACGATGTTCGACGTCGCTGAGCACTTCGGACAACGCGTCGAGCGCTCGGCGACGCTCCGTCCCGTCGGACGCGTCGGAGGCGCGATGGAGGCGCGCGAGGAACGATCCGAGTTCGCTCTCGAGAGCGAGGGCACCTCCGGTCGTCGACTCGATCAGCGCCGTCTGCGCCCGGAACATGTCGCGCACGACGATGCGCGGATCGACCGCGTGAATCGACGGGGCTTCCGGGAGCGCGTCGGGCGCCTCCTTCGAAGCGGGCCTTCCGGGCGCGACTTCGAGCGGCGACGCGCCGCTGCGCGGTCGCTCGGGCACCGTGGCCTGTCGATGACCGCACGATTCGCAGAACAGCGCCCACGCGCCGATCGGCGCGCGGCATGATTCGCAGAATCGGAGGCGTTCTTCCATGGGTCTAGTGTGGCGGTTCATGGACGGAAGTCAAGACGAGCGCGGGAGTCGGCCGTCCTGCCACCGTGCGCCTTCCGGGCCGATTTCGCGCTTCCACACCGGGACCCGTCGCTTCAGCGCGTCGATGATCGCGAGTCCGCACGCGAAGGCTTCGGCTCGGTGCGCCGAACCGACGGCGACGATCAGACTCGTTTCG
>CAIWVZ010000345.1 GCA_903916245.1 uncultured Planctomycetota bacterium
GCGGCACCGGCGGCGCGGGCCTCTTCGGCCTTCGCACCTTCCGCGAACACCACGACGCGACGCTCCTTGCCGATCCCGTGAGGGAGGCTGAGGGAGCCACGCACGATCTGGTCGGCCTTCTTGGGATCGATCCCGAGACGGACAACCAACTCGACGGTCTCGTCCGACTTGCCCTTGGGGAATCCCGAAAGGATCGCCACGGCCTCCTCGACGGAGTACTGGCGGGTCCGATCGACCTTCCCGGCGGCTTCGCGATAACGCTTGCCGTGTTGGGGCATAAAAGTCGTGAGCCCTTCTGCAGACGCTTAACCTGACCGGTGGTGCGGCTGCGTCTGCCAACGCCTCCCACCGGGGGCCCGCGACCCAACGAGGATCGCGGGTTGTCTTACTTCAGTCGACGACGGTGATGCCCATCGAGCGGGCGGACCCCTCGATGATGCGCATCGCGGCTTCGATGGAACCCGAGGTGAGTTCCTTCTTCTTCACTTCCGCGATTTCGCGCACTTGCTTGCGCGTCACCTTGCCGACCTTCATGGTCTTCGGGTTCGCCGCGCCCTTGTCCGCGCCCGCCGCCTTGCGGAGGAGCACCGACGCCGGCGGCGACTTGAACTCGAGCTCGAACGTGCGGTCTTCGAACACCGTGATGATCACGGGGATGACCGTGCCCATCTGGGAGCGCGTGCCGTCGTTGAAACGCTTCACGAACTCGCCGATGTTCACGCCGTGCTGACCGAGCGCCGGGCCGACGGGCGGGGCCGGAGTGGCCTGACCCGCGGGGCACTGGAGCTTCACCTTCGATTTGACCGCTTTCGCCATGATTCGTCACCTGATGGCCGCGCCGTTCCCGACGCCGCCGAATGCGTTTATACGGGTTCGACCTGCCAATATTGGAGTTCCACCGGCGTCGCGCGACCGAAGATGGTCACGATGACGCGGACGAAGCCCTTTTCGTCGTTGATGGATTCCACGACCCCGTCGAAGTTCTCGAAAGGGCCTTCCTTGATCTTCACCTTGTCGTTGACGCCGAAGTCGATCTTGATCTTCGCCGGCGCCGACTCGCCGCCCGCGGCACCGAAAATCTTCTGCACCTCGTCGGGCGAGAGCGGGAAGGGCTTCGGAATCTTGCCGAGCGTCGAACGGACGTTGCCGCCGCCGCCGACGAAGTCGCCGGCGCCGACCGTCTCGCGCACGAAAGCCCACGTCTCGTCATCCATGAGCATGTTGACGAGGACGTAGCCCGGATACGTCTTCTGGGTACGGGTACGCTTCTTGCCGTCCTTGATTTCCGCGATCTTTTCCGTCGGAACCTTCACTTCCACGATGCGGTCGCCGAGCCCGCGCAATTGAATCTTGCGCTCGAGGTTGCGACGCACCGAGTCCTCCTTGTTGCTCGTTACCCGAACGAGGTACCAAGCCGGAGCGTTGGAAGGGTCGAGGGCTGCGGTCACAGGAAGAGCCTCACCAGTTTGCTGACCAACGCGTCGAATCCGAAGATCGTGAACGTCAGCACGAGCACGAAGATGATGACCACCGTGGAAGACTTGTAGGCGTCTTCCCAAGTCGGCCAAGTCACCTTTTGGAACTCGGAGTCGGTATCGATGAGGAAGTCCGCGTTCTTCGGCTTGTTGAGCCAAGCCCCGATCGACTTGACCGCGAACAGCGCCGCGATCCAGCAGATGAAGAAGGCGGGATCGAGGTACTGCTCGATCACCGGGATCTGGTAGCCGCCGAGAAGGCGGTTGCCCTTCACCCACGACAACTCGTAGAGCCAGTCGTAGAGCTGGAAGCCGAGCCCCCAGATCGCGAGAACGGCCAACGTGACGAATGCGCCGCGGCGCACCGTCGTCCCGTGACCATCTTTGTGGACTGCTGTCGTCAACGTGTTTCCCCGGACGGGCGCGGGGGCTTGCACCCCCGCGCGGTTGAACCGCCCGAACGCTCGTTCGGGCGGACGGCCGATCGGATCAGTCGTGGATCTTCGACACCACGCCGGCGCCGACCGTGCGGCCGCCTTCGCGGATGGCGAAGCGGAGCCCCTGCTCCATCGCGATGGGCGCGATGAGCTCGGCGCTCATCTTGATGCGGTCGCCCGGCATCACGACTTCGGCGTTCGTGCCGTCGTCGGCCGTGAAGGCCGAGATCGTGCCCGTGACGTCGGTGGTTCTCAGATAGAACTGGGGACGGTAGCCGGTGAAGAAGGGGGTATGGCGTCCACCCTCTTCCTTGGTGAGAACGTAGATCTCTGCCTTGAACTTGGTATGGGGGGTGATGCTGCCGGGTTTTGCCAGGA
>CAIWVZ010000346.1 GCA_903916245.1 uncultured Planctomycetota bacterium
GTCGACCCGTATCCGGAACGCACGTCGTGATACGGCAACGCTCCGGTGGACGCGGTCCACGGGTGATGGTCGACGCATCCGAGCAGCGGGAGTTTGTCGAGTTCCGGGAGATAACCGAAGTCCGGCTGCGCATCGACGAGGAAGGCCGCGTCGTAGCCGGACTGATCCACCCGCCGCGCGGGCGACATGCGCGGCGCCAGCAATTCGACGACACGTCGGTTCTCCGCGCGACCGACGATGCCTCGATAGCAGGTTGCGGTCTTCTTGCCGAAACCTTCGGCGAGCACCTGCTCCATCGCCAACGCCGACCCGAGCGAATCCGGATCGGGATTCATGTGGCAATAAACCAACACGCGCCCCACCCCCGCGACCGCTTTCGCGAGTCCATCGAGAGGTGCCGGAAGTGAACCGCCCATCATGCGCGCCATGCGTCCGAATCCCCGGCGAGTTGAAACCGTTCGGCGCATTCTTCGGCCGATGCGACCACGTCGTCGAACGACGCGCCGGAAGGCGGCCTGAGGGCCCGCGGCCGCGCGCCGCCGAGAACGCCGCGAAGCCCCGCCGTAGAACCTACCCCACAACCCGGGAGCACGATATTCCCGCGGCCGTCGTGATCGGAAAGGAACACGAATCCGAGGGCGGATTCATGCGCGTCGAGCCATATTTCCATGCGGTCGCCGCCTGAGGACTCCCCCGCCGCAACGCTGCCGGAATCCAATGCGAGCCGGATTTCCGGAAGCTCACCCGCGATCCATCCGAACGTCTCGACGTCGAGCGCACTCGCGCCGCCGTCCGTCGGAAGCAGGTGCCACAGAATTCCCGCATGCCGCCTCACCATCGAATGCAGAAGGCGAAGCAGGTCGATCGCGAGCGCCTCGCGTTCGCGGCGAAACTGCGCGCGCGATCCCCGCGCGTCGGCCGCCATCGTGGCCCAACCAGGTCGTCCGACACCCATGATCACGCGGCGACACCGCAACGCCGACGCGAGAGGCACGACGCTCTCCGCGGCGGCGACGACCTTTCGGCGGGCCGTGGGTTCAGGATGCGACAGACCGAGGACCTCGCGACCGTCGCGCGGTTCGGGGGCGACCATCGAGAGGACGGGAGCACCTACCGTCCCGAGTTGAGCGGTGTCGGAGGGGTAATCGCCCCCCCTCTCCGGCGGTTCGAGGGCCAAGGCCGGGACCCCTGCGGCTCCCAACGCCTTCGCCGCCGCAAGTGCCCCGCCGGCCGGGACGCGGAGCGTCACCGGCACGCGCACTAGACGCGAACCTCGTCGGCCACCGCGCCGAAATCGTCACCCTCGAGCAGCGGATCGACCCGCTCGGCGATGAAGGACTCGACCTGTTCGGCGGCGAGGCCCGTGAACCGTTCCGGGGCGAGCGCGTCGCCCATCGCACGCACGACGGGACCGAGCACGGGGTGGGCCTCGGCGCGCGCCAAGAAATCATTCGGCAGACCTTCTTCCTTGACGCGTTCGTGCGCTTCGATCGAAAGGGTGCGGATGACTTCGTGGAGTTCCTGACGATCGCCGCCCGCCTTCACCGCGTGCATCAGAATTTCTTCCGACGCGATGAACGGCAGCTGTTCACGGACGTGACGCGCGATGACGTTGCCGCGCACCACGAGCCCCGACGTGACGTTGAGCACGAGTTCGAGCACGGCGTCGGCCGCGAGGAATCCTTCCGTCAACGCGAGTCGACGATTCGCCGAATCGTCGAGCGTTCGTTCCAACCACTGGGTCGCGGCGGTATGCGCCGGGTTTTGAGCCAAAATGATGAGGAATCGCGACAACGCGCCGATGCGTTCGCTGCGCATCGGGTTGCGCTTGTAGGCCATCGCCGACGAGCCGATCTGCTCTTTCCCGAACGGCTCTTCCAGTTCGTTCTCGTGGCACAAAAGACGGAGATCGCCCGCCATCTTCGACGCGGATTGCGCGATCGCCGACAACGCGTTCAACACGCGGGCGTCCTGCTTGCGGGTGTAGGTCTGTCCGCAGACGCCGATGAGTTCCGACCACCCGAGGCGGGCCGCGAAATCACGTTCGAGTTCGCGGACACGCGCGGCGTCCCCGCCGAGGAGTTTGAGGAACGAATCCTGCGTCCCGGTCGCACCGCGCAAGCCACGGAAGCGCAACGTGGAAACGGCGAATCGCAATTCTTCGAGATCGAGAACGAAGTCCTGCAACCACAGCGTCGCACGCTTGCCGACGGTCGTGATCTGCGCGGGTTGGAAATGCGTGAATCCGACGCAAGGACGCGTACGCTCGGCGAGCGCGAACGTGCGCAGACGCGCGATCGCGACGAGGAGTTTGCGCTCGATCATGCGGAGCGCTTCGCGGATCACGATGAGGTCGGCGTTGTCGGTCACGTCGCACGACGTCGCGCCGAGGTGAATGATGGGGCCGGCTTCGGGGCACTGATCTTTGAGAGTATGGACGTGCGCCATCACGTCGTGGCGCAGGCGGCGCTCCCATTCGGCGGCTTTCGCCAAATCGACGTCGTCGAGGTGGGCCTTGAGCCCGGCGATCTGCGCGTCGGCGATCGGAAGGCCGGCGGCCTTCTGCGCCTCGGCGAGGGCGGTCCAAATGCGGCGCCACGTACGGGCCCGGCGCATGTCGGACCAAAGTTCGGACATCGCCCGGCTGGCGTAGCGGGTGGACAGGTGGCTTTCGTAGCGGTCGTTCGCGGTCACGGCGGAGACTCCGGCGGGGACGTTAGCACCCCCGGATCGCCCCCGTCAGTCCACGGGATTCATCGACCGGATGGGCCGAAGAACGCGGCCAACGCGTCGGAGAGCCAACGGTCGCCGGGGATATCCGTCGTCACCCCGAGCCACGAAAGAACGACGCCGACCGCGAGGCACGCGACCGCGGGACCCACCCCCGAAGGCCGACCGTTCTCCCCCGCCCGTCCGAACGGCACGAGAAGAACGAACGCGCATCCCGCACCGTCGACCACGACGTCCGCGAGCGAACAACTCCGCATGGGAATCGTCCATTGATGCGCCTCGTCGACGAACGCGTACGCGAGGACGTAGGCGAAGGCCGCCTTCCCCGCCGCCGACCCCCAACCGGCGAGTCGTCCGCCGCGGTCGAATGCCGCGGCGGCGAAAGCCCCGAGAAGTCCGAAAGCGACGAAGTGCCCGAAGTTCCAAAGCGCGGGGCCGAAGGCGGCGAACCACGCGAACTTTTCGGGCATCTTCGACGGCGTCAACGACGAGAGCCACCAGATGAGGGCGCTCCAACCGAGCAGACCCGCAACGGCGGCTCCCCGTCGCACGATGGATCTCAGCCGACGAGACCGGGCTTGCGGTCCGCGACTTCGCGCAGGCGCGCGAGAACGTTCGAGTGAATTTGGCAGACGCGCGATTCCGTGAGATCGAGGATGCGTCCGATCTCCTTCATCGTGAGTCCCTCGTAGTAGTACATGACGACGATACGCTTCTCCTTCTGGGAGAGGTTCGCGGTCAAGACTTCGAGGACGTCGCGCGAGTGCAGCTGATCGATCGGCGTGTCGCTGTTGACGTCCGCCACGATCTCGGAGTTCTCGAGGCCGCCGTCGTCGTCACCGTCGTCGAACTTGTCGTTCAACGAGAACATGGTGACGGCGTTCGATTCCTCGGCCATCTCCTTGTATTCCTGCATCGGGATGCCGAGCTCTTCGGCCATCTCGAAGTCCGTCGGCTCGCGACCGATGCGCGCGGTCAGGGCCTTCATCGCGCGGGCGATCTTGTTGGCCTTGAGGCGGACGAGGCGCGGGACCCAGTCCTGCGACCGGAGCTCGTCGAGAATCGCGCCGCGGATACGCATACCGCAGTACGTCTTGAACTTGATACCGCGACCCATGTCGAATCCGTCGATGGCGTCCATGAGGCCGAAGAGACCGGCCGAGCAGAGGTCGTCGACCTCGATCGAACGCGGGAGGGTCGCGAGGAGCCGTTCGCTGATGTAGCGAACGAGCGGGTAGTACGTCTCGATCAGACGGTTCTTGAGAACCGGATCGTTCGTGGCCTTGAAGCGGGCCCAGACTTCATCGAGCTCGGGGGTTTCCGACACGACGGGATTCGCAGCCTTGACCGGGGCCGGGGTGGGGGCCGACTTCGGGGTTGCCTTCGACTTGGCCGACGAGGCCGCACGCTTCGATTTCACTTGGACCATGTGAGACTCCAACGGATCGTCAGGGATCAGAGGGAGCCCGAAGCGGGTACCGGAAACGAAGAAAGCCGACGTCCTTGAGAAGGAGCATCGGCCGCCGTTTGCGGCCGTTACCTGCTTCGGCAGCTGGCTGTCTGCCGTCCTCGCGGACGGGTAGGACCCTTTAGCTTTGCGTCCCAACCTTCCGGTTGGTTTGCCCTTTCGTGCAGCGCAACAGCGCCGCGCGAACCTTGTTGTCAGGCGCGGTTTCCCGCGCATCTCGGTGACTGCGACACACGCCGCAACCGCCTCGACCGAAGGAGATTACACCGGGGGGCCCACGACGTGCAACACCGATTCCGGAAATTTTCTTCGGAATCTTCGGAAAAGCGCAGGAAAACGCGTTTTCTCCCGGGTTTTTCCACGGCTAAATGTTCACGCGACAACGAGTTCCGACCTTCCGCGCGCCGCCCGGCGATCCGCTTCGTCCCCCAAAACACAGGCAATGGTCCGCTCGCCCCATGGACGGACGCCCCTCCGTTGCGGCGGATCGTGCGCTTCCGCAGAGTGCGTGCCGCTTCAATGCAGACAATTGGCAAAAAATGACCCCGAACGATCCGAAGACGCCGCGTTCCGCCTCCACCGATCCGCTCGTCGAACTCGCGCGGCGACTCGCGGCGGAACCACGTTCATCCGCACGATTCGAAATCGAGGAGGAAGTCGGACGCGGCGGCATGGGCACCGTGTACGGGGTGCGCGATCCGATCCTTCGCCGACGACTCGCGATGAAAGTCGCCACGGGCACGGGCGATCCGTCGCTGCCTCTCCCCGGCGGAAAACTCAGCCGTTTCATTTCGGAGGCCCAGATCACGGGGCAACTCGATCACCCGGGCATCGTCCCGGTTCACGATCTCGGCGTCGACGCGGAGGGTCGCGTCTACTTCACGATGAAGTTGGTCGAAGGCGAAACCTTCCGCAGCGTGATCGACGCCGTGCACGGGCGCCGCGACGGTTGGAATCTGACGCGCGCCCTCGGCGTCCTGCTTCGCGTGTGCGAAGCGATGGCCTTCGCCCATGAGAAGGGCGTCATCCACCGGGACCTCAAACCGTCGAACATCATGGTCGGCCGATTCGGAGAGGTGTACGTGGTGGACTGGGGCCTCGCACGCATCCTCGGCGCACGGGACCCGGTCGCCGACGACGTCACGACGCTTCGCCGCGAAGTACGCGAGGGTGAAGGCCTGCTCTCGCTCCAAACCCTCGACGGCGAAGTGGTGGGAACGCCCGCGTACATGTCCCCCGAGCA
>CAIWVZ010000347.1 GCA_903916245.1 uncultured Planctomycetota bacterium
ACCTTCGTGCCTTTTTGATCGGTGGCGCCCAGCGTGCGGAGCTTCTGGGCGGTTTCGCCCTTTTCGAAGCGGATGCGATGCGCTTGGCGGTCGCGGTAGACCTCGACTTCCATCCATTCCGACAAAGCGTTGACGCACGAAACGCCGACGCCATGGAGGCCACCCGAAACTTTGTAGTTGTCCCCGTCGAACTTTCCACCCGCATGGAGCTTGGTCATCACCAGCTCGACCGCGGGCATGTTCTCTTCCTTGTGCATGTCGACCGGGATGCCGCGCCCGTTGTCGAGCACCGAGCACGAACCGTCCGCGTTCAGCGTGATGCGCACGAACGTCGCATGGCCGTTTTGCACTTCGTCGATCGAGTTGTCGACCACCTCGTACACGAGATGGTGAAGGCCGTAGTCGTTCGTGTCCCCGATGTACATGTCGGGACGCTTGCGCACGGCTTCGAGGCCCTCGAGGACCTTGATGTTGGATGCCGTGTAGCCACCTTGCTGTTCGGACGTCATGTGTTCGGGCTCAGGGGGTTCCAAGTCGGAATCGAATTTCCTTCACACGCCCCGACGTTCGGGTGTGCATCGCTTCCGTCAGGGCTTGCCTGCGGAAGGCGGCGAGTTCCTGACAAAGCGGTGGGGACCCCACGGCGATCGTCAGAACTCCGACGCGAAGCGTTCGCACTTCCGTCTGCGCCGCGACTTCGTCACCCGCGACTTCCCTCCACGCTTCGACCAAGTCGGCGTGGGGGCTCTTCCGAATGAGCGAGGAGTCCGACTTGAGCAGACCTCCGAGCGCATCCTTCAGACTCTTCGGGTGGGACGTCATCTCAACCGGCGCGCATCGTCACGGGCATGACGACGTAAACGAAGTCCTTCTCGCCGTCGAGGCGTGCGGGCTTCTGCGGATCGTTCAGATGCAGGATGACCTGATCGCTCGTCATGGCGTTCAGACCCTCCAACACGTATTCGGGATTGAAGGCGACATCGAGCGTTCCACCTTCGACCACCGCGTCGATGTCGATCTGCGCGTCGCCGACGTCGGTCGACCGAGCGGAGAGTCCCACCGAATTATCGCCGAGTGAAAGACGCACCGACGGGTGGTCGCTCGGGACGAGCAACTTCGCTTGACGAAGACCGCGCACGAAGTCCTCGCGCTTCATCGTGACCGAGATCTTCCAATCCTTCGGGATCACCTGATTGTGATCGGGATAGGAGCCCTCGACCAACAACGTCATGACTTCGGCGCGGGACGTCTTGAGCATGACCTGCTTCTCTTCGAAGGCCATGGCGAGCGTGGCGTCTTCTTCCACCAACACGCGCACGAACGTGAGAAGTCCCTTGATCGGGAGAATGTGCTTCGCCGTGGCGCCGTCCGGGTTGTCGCACGTCGCGGTCGCGCAGGCGAGGCGCTTGCCGTCGGTGCCGACCATCTGCACCGTCGAGCCGTTGACGTGAACCATGCAACCGTTGAACGCGAAACGCGTGCGGTCCTTCGCGGCGGCGAAGTGCGTGCGATCGACCATGCGCACGAACGCGTCGCGCGCGAAGCTGACGGACTTGCGGTCACCGAAGGACGGAATCACCGGGAACTCGTCCGGGTTCTCGCCGTGGACCGTGAACTTCGAGCGTCCCGCGACGAGGCGAACGCCGCGATCCTTCGATGTCGACTCGAATGTGACCTTGTCGGTGGTCGCTTCCGCGAGCAACTGCTGCACGCGACCCGCGTGGATCACGACGTCGCCCGGCTCTTCGACCGTGTCGAGAGGCACGCGATAGCGGATCGCCACCTCGAGGTCCGTCGCGAGCAACGTGGCGCCGTCGGGCCCCACGAGGAGTCGCAAGTTCTGGAGCATCGGGCGGACGTTGCGTGACGAAGCGACGGATCCCACGATCCGGAACGCATCGAGCAGCCGTTGACGGTTGCCGGTGAACTTCATGGTGCGGGCCTTCTCCCCTCGATCGGTGCGGGATTTCCACACGAGTGCGCGCCGCCGTACGCGGGCCCCGGGGCCTCGATACGTCCGACGCTCATAACCTCCATGATCTTAGCGTTTTGCGGTCGTTTCGGAACCGGTTTCGGGAGGTTTCGAAACGCCGATTTCACGACCATTTTCCGGCTGCGTTTCCACGGAAGCACGCAAGGGTTCCGGGTGGGGCGGGACGATCGGCCCGGGGACGCGACACCCCCGTTCTCCACGATGCAACAAAGATCCTTCTCGAGCCTCCGACACCCGCGTCGTCCGTCGGCCTGCAAGCCGCCGCTGGGTGTCTTCGAGTGAGGACGTTCCTCAAAGGCCACCCATGGCGCGAGTTGTGGAAGACCACCCCTCGGGCGGGTCCCGCGACGTTCGCTCACGAAACGTGATCGAAATCCGCGATCGCGGGACGTTTTTCCGAAGAATCGGAGTTCCTCCGGGGTTTTCCACATCGCCGAAAAGAACACGGGCCGCTCCGAGGAGCGGCCCGCGGGCCCATCGCGCGTTGAAGGATCGCGGCTCAGCCGCGGTTTCCGGAAGACAAGGACGACTGGAGATTCTCGACCATCTTCCGGAAGTCGGGCGACTCACCCATTCGGGTTTCCACCCGTTCGATGCTGTAGAGAACGGTGCTGTGGTCGCGACCGCCGAAATACGCCCCGGTTTCTTCGAGGGAAAGCCGGGTCAACTGACGTGCGAGGAACATGCACAACTGACGCGCTTCCGTCAGCGGCTTCGTCCGGCGCTTGCTTTGAAGGTCGGCGCGACGCATCCCCACGCGCTCCGAGACGACCGCCACGATGTCGTCGATCGTGACGCGCTTGGGGCGATCCGAAACCAGCCCCGAAAGGGCCTGCTTCGCGAGATCCATCGTCACGGGGCGTCCGAGGAGCATGGACGTGGCGACCACTTTCGTCACCGCGCCTTCGAGTTCGCGGACGTTGTTTTGGATGGTCTCGGCGATCACCTGAGCGATGTCCTGAGGGAGATCGACGCCCTGCGACAGGGCCTTCCGATGAACCAACTGCACGCGGGTTTCGAGCAACGGGGGCTCGAGTTCCGCCATCATTCCCTGCTTGAAGCGGCTGACGAGACGCTCGGACAGAGACGGGATCTCCATCGGCGGGGAGTCCGAAGAAAGGATGATCTGGCGGTTGTTCGAGTGCAGGGCGTTGAAGGTATGGAAGAACTCTTCGGCCGTACGGTCCTTGCCCGCGAGGAAGTGGATATCGTCGACGACGAGGATGTCGGGCTGGCGATACTTCGCACGGAACGTTTCGAGATTCCCCCGCTCCACGGCGGCGATGAACTGGTTGACGAACTGTTCACACGAAACGTAAAGGATTCGGGTGTCGGGATTTCGGGCCATCACCCCATGGCAGATCGCCTGGAGGAGATGGGTTTTCCCGAGGCCGACCCGACCGTGAATGAACAGCGGGTTGTAGGCACGCGTCCCCGTCGTGGCGATCGAAAGCCCGGCCGCAACCGCCAATTGATTGTGGGGGCCGACGATGAAGTGTTCGAACGTGTAGTGCGGGACGAGGCTCATCCCGCCTTCGACGCGGGCCCCCCCCGCGGGGCGGGTCGTCGGGGCGTAGTCGCCGGTAGCCAACGTCACCGGGTACACCTCGCCGCGGGCCACCGAGGGCGGCGTCGCGGGGGTTGCGGAGGCTTCCGCCAGAATCACGACGTCCACCCCCGCCCCGACGCGCGTCGCCAAGGCGTGCTTGATGCGGGCGGCGTAGACGCGATTGACCCAACCTTGAACGAACGAGCTGGGCACCATCAGGGTGACGCGACCCGGTTCGGAACCGACGAAAGCGATGGGGGCGATCCACGTCTTGAAGGCGTTTTCGGAAAGGCTGGACTTCAGCTCCGAACGTACGTCTTCGAAGAGTTCGGGCGTCACCACATCCGGCGGCATCGCAACCCCAAAATCTGACCGGCGCCATCACCGCCGGTCGGGCAAGTCCATCACGTTTCACGTTGGCCCCCACGAAGAGCCAACGTTCGCTTACCCCTTCGATGATTCGACACGGGTGAAGCGGGGGCGAAGTATAGGAGGGCACGCCGTCCCGTCAAACGGTTTCGTCGCGCGAGTTCCACACTTGTCCACACGTCCCCAACGCCCGTTGCCTAGGTGTCGACGGTGTCGTCACTTAGAAAACGGTCACCGCCGAAAGTTTTTTCCCGAGCACGCCAAAATTTTTTCCATTTTCGGATCGGAAGCGCGGTTTTCTTCGACGATCCGCGAGGTTGTTTCGACACCGCTCAACACCTAAGCCTTTGCTGCGTTGGAGGTTGCGTGCGGCCGAAGAACCTTTCCACACGTTGTGGGGTTTTCAGGATGCGCCGATGCGTCGCACGACACCCCCGACGCGACGCGCGATATCGACCATGTCCGCCTCGGATTGCGTGTAGCCGAAGGACCATCGCACCGTCTCGAGATTCTCCAGTTTGCCGATTCCCATCGCCGCGAGCACGGGCGAGGGCTTCGACGCTCCACTCGAACACGCGGAGCCGAGTCCGACCGCGACGCCCGCGAGATCGAGCGCCATCACGAAGCCTTCACCTGAGATTCCCGGAAACCGCATCGACAAACACCCCGGTAACCGGCCGGCCTCCGCGGCGTGGACGAAGAAACCCGGGGCCTCGGCGCGCAACGCCTCGAGAAACACGGCTTCGAGGCGGGCGAGGTGTCGGGCGCGCACCGGCGCCTCCTCCTTCGCGATTCGACACGCCTCCCCGAACCCCACGATGGCGGGAACGTTCTCGGTACCGGCGCGGCGATCCCGCTCCTGGCTTCCGCCGCGAAACAGCGGCACCACCTTGCCTCCGGGTCGAACGATCAAGGCGCCCACCCCCTTCGGCCCCGCCATCTTGTGCGCGGACAACGAAGCCGTGGTGGCCCCTTCGGGCCATTCGAACGGGACCCGACCGGGCACCTGAGCGGCATCCACATGGAGAGGAATGCCGACCACCGCACACCGTCGACCCACCTCTTCGAGCGACAGCCGGACCCCGGTTTCGTTGTTGGCCGCCATCACCGCACAGCCGCCGACCCCGTCGCCGATCGACCTTTCGAAGGCGGCGAGATCCACGTCGCCCGTCGCCGTCACGGGAATCCGGGCGGAACCGACCCGAGTCTCGCATGCGGCCACCATGCACGGATGCTCGACCGCGCTGAACAACACGCGTCCCGCACCGAACGTGGTCACCGCAAGGTGATTCGACTCGGTCGCTCCCGACGTGAAAACCACATCGCGGGTTTCGACACCCGCCAAAGACGCCACATGCGTTCGAGCCTGTTCGACGGCACGGCGTGCGGCGCGACCTTCCGCATGGGGACTCGAAGGGTTGCCGAACTCGGCGTCGAAAAACGGTTGCATCGCCGCCTTGACCCGCGGGTCGACGGGGTTGCCCGAGTTCCAATCACAGAAGTGACGCTTCATCGAATCCCACCCGCCGACGCCGTTTATCCCCGGCGGCCGGATCGGTCGAAGAGATGATACCCACCTCGCGAGAGGTGCGGACCTTCATCCATGAGCGTCGTCAACACCCGCGAACGAACGATCAACACGAAGATCGTGTATTACGGACCGGGTCTCGGCGGTAAGACGAGTTCCCTGGCGTCCGTACACCAACAACTCGATCCGACCGGCGAGACGCCGCTCGTGAAACTCCAGACGGACGAAGAGTCGACGCTGTTCTTCGACTACCTCCCGCTCGCGCTCGGCCCCTTCGACGGCTACCGGCTGAAGATCCAGGCGTTCACCGTCCCGGGGCAGGTGAAATACAACCTCACGCGTCGTTACGTCCTCCTCGGTGTGGACGCCGTGATCTTCGTCGCCGACTCGTTGCCGTCACGCATGGGCGACAACCTCGAATCGTTGGACTCGCTGCGCGAGAACCTGGAAGCCAACGGGATCGATCCCGCTTCGGTCCCGTTGGTGTTCCAATGGAACAAGCGTGACCTTCCGGACGCGACGCCCATCGAAACGATGGCGGGTCGACTGAATCCGGACTTCAAGCCCGCGTTCTCCACCTGTGCGATCCGCGACTTGGGCACCTTCGACGCTTTCATCGCGACGACGCGCGCCATGGTCGACAGTGTCGCCCGCCGCTACCACCTTTCCAATCAAGGCGAGAGCTTGGGCGAAATCGCGGCCCGCCACCTCGCCTCGCGCCTTCGGGCGAACTGACCGTCAAGGCGCGGCGAGCGCCGCCGCGTAGGCGGCTTCGTACATCGGCACGATGCGTTCGGTCGAGAACGTGTTTCGTGCGCGCTCCATCGCCGCTTCGCGAGCGGCGTTCCACGCGGCGCGATCTTCGAGCAAAGCGATCAAACGGGAAGACATCGCGCCGGTATCGCCCACGGCTTCGAGAATCCCGTCGATGCCGTCGCGCACGACTTCAGGAAGCCCGCCGGCGGAGGCTCCGACCACCGGAACCCCACACGCCATCGCTTCGAGCGCGGCGAGTCCGAACGACTCGCCCGCGGAAGGTAGAAGGAACGCGTCGCCCGCCGCGATGACGGCGGCGACGTCCGTCACCGCCCCGAGGAACAACACACCGTCCGCGACACCGAGCTCTTCGGCGGTCCGCAACGCGGCCGCTCGGTCGGGACCGTCGCCCACCATGACGAGCCGTGCATGCTTCCGCGCACGGACGCCGGCATAGATCTTGACGACGTCTTCGACGCGTTTCACGGGACGGAAATTCGAAACGTGTACGAGGATCGCTTCGTCTCCGTACGCGAGGCAGTTGCGCATCGAACCACGTGCGTCGGGATTGAAGACCGACGTGTCGACGAAGTTCGGGATCGTCGTGAATAACGCGCCGCGTCTCGTCGCTGAGAAAGCGCGACACGGCGGTGATGCCGTCGGCTCGGGCCAGTGCGTATTCGACGATGGGCCTGTACGCCGGATCGCTTCCGACGAGCGTCACGTCCGTGCCGTGAAGCGTCGTGACGACGCGCACGTGGTCGCGACCGACGATCTCGCGAGCCAACACGGCCGAAAGGCTGTGCGGCACCGCGTAATGCGCATGGAGAATATCGAAGCGGTGACGGCGGGCGAGATCCGCGAGCTTGCTCGCCAAAGCCATCTCGTAGGGAGGATACTTGAAGAGCGGGTAGGCGGAGACGTCCACCTCGTGGTACGACAACCCCCGCTGCGGAAGCAGGCGCACGGGCGGCGCGTACGAGACGACGTGCACTTCATGCCCGCGGGCCGCGAGTGCGGAAGCCAGCTCGACGGCGACCGTTCCGGATCCGCCGAACGTCGGATAGCACGCGATGCCGATACGGAGAGATTTCGTCATCGTTTACTTCGGGTAGTAACCGGAGTTCTCGAAAACCGCGATCGGATCGTCGAGTCGCAACGGCCCCTTCACGAAGAACGCTTCTCCGTACGCCGCTCCGATCATGTTGCCGTAGTGTCGCGCGCGTCCTTCCCACCACGCCCAAAACTCGGGACGCGAGATGTAGGTCGCCGGTTCCGTGGAGGACGGATCGTAAAACTGACTCTTGTAGGCGAGTGCCGCGGCACGCTTCGTTTCGAAGACCGAAGCGACGTCGACGACGAAGGTCGGATCGAACGTCGTGTGGGAGGCGTACTCCCAGACGGCGCGGGGGCGATGCGGCGGAAGCCCCGGGGTGTGTTTCGCGACACCCGCGAGGAACGCCGCTTCGGCCACGATGGTCGAAAGCCGCGCATGATCCGGGTGAAGATCGTCGACGCGAGGCGCGAGCACCACGGTGGGTCGGTGGGTGCGAAGAACGTCGATGACGGCGGCGCGCGCCTCGGGCCCGTCGAACACCGAACCGTCCGGAAGGCCGAGATTCACCCGAACGTCGAGTCCGAGGATCTTCGAGGCTTCGGCGCATTCGACGGCGCGCTTCTCGGGCGTACCGCGCGTTCCGAGTTCTCCTCGCGTCGCGTCGCACCCGCCGACGGCGTAACCTCGGGCTTTCATCAAAGCCAGCGTCCCGCCGACCGCGAGTTCGATGTCGTCGGGATGGGCGCCGAACGCGAGGATGTCCAATCGGGTCACGTCGATGTCTCCGTCGTGACGATCATCGTACGAGATTCGGCGGGATGGAGCGCGCGCATCCAAGAGCGGAAGTCCTCGATCGACATGCGTGCGAGGACGTCGGGAAGCGTCGTCATCCGGTCTTGGGGGCGACCCTTCGGGCGCACCCATTCGGCGAGACGCGTGCGGCGATCGCCTTCGACTCCCTCCGCCCTCTCCGCTTCGCGCCGCAACGTGCCGTCCAACTTCTCGGCCGCATGTTCGAGCGTCTTGGCGAATCCGTCGACCGCGCGCGTCAACGGCTCGGAGAGTTTCATGGCGCGAAGTTCCGCGACCGCGGCCTTCAGATGTTCACCGGCGAGGACCGGAACGGCGGACGGCCGGTCGATCTTCGGCCAGCCCGTCGGGTCGTCGAGCACATCGACGAGGGGGATCCCGAGACCCTCCGCCATCGCCGCTTCTTTGGGCCCGAGAAATACCGAAGTCGGTCGCTGAACGATCATCGGACAGCGCAATGCCGCCGCGCGATAGAGCGCGCCGAATTGAGCGAAGTACGCGACTTCGGCCGGACCCCCGATCTGCGCGACGACGGGAAGCAACCAGCTTTGAACCAACGGTCGGATCTGCACCGACGTCGACAGCGCCCGCGGATTCGACTCCGCGAGTGAGACGAGTCGTGATTCCGTCCACGGGTTTCCACGTGCGTCCTTCCACGATCCGTCCCAATGAAGCCGCACCCGCGTTCCGTCTTCTTCCACGAGGAACAGACCGCTGGGTTCGGATGCGTCGATCTGTGGTTCGAAACCCGCCGCCCTGACGCGTTCGGTGTCGGCGGCGAAGGCCGCATGGAATCTCTCGACCGATCGAATGGCGTTCGCGTAGAGCGGTGCCGCCGGAACGCGAAACCAGCCCGGCTCGGCGACGAGGAACGCGCTATCGGCCATCGCGTGGATCAAAATTCGCGACGTCCAGTCCGGAAGAGGTTCGCCGCGAACGGGGTGCAGCCAAACCGGGAAGACGACGCCGGGCCAGTGTGCTCGAAGCGCTTCATCCGCCCAGGCGACGAGAGTGTCGTCGACGACGATGTGATCGAGACACCTGCCGGGTTCTCCGAGCGGTGCGGTGTCTCTGTGGACACCGTCTTTCTTCGGAATCTCGATGCGATTGATCTCGACGAGATCGTGATCCTCCGACTGATTCCAAAACACCGCGACACACGGAGCGTCGGTCTTGCGTTCGATATCCGCCGCCAAGGCGATCGCGCCCGCGAGTTTTTCGAACGTGAAGAGTGGGCCCCCGAACAAGCCGGGCTGTTGTCCCGTGATGACGACGCGACAGGAGGCGTGTTCGAGTTTGGCGATCATCGCACCCACGTGCGGATTGCCGAGTACGACGTTCTTCTCCCGAAGGATGGCGACCACGTCGGCGCGGCGCGCGCCCACGGACGGCACGTCGTCGAGTTTCAAAGTCGCATACAGCTCTTCGGGTGCCGTGCCCGAAACCACCGCGCGCGCGAGCGGGTGACCGAACGACGAAGGACTCTTTCCGAAGCGGTGGCGGATCATCGGCGGCGACTCGTCAGAACCAACCTGTCGTCGGACGTCCCGAGAGAGTTCCGTGAATCGACGACGTCGAAGCCCGCCCGATCGAGCATATCGATCACTTCCTTCTCCTCGTAGAGGTGCACGGATTCCTTCCATGCCGCCAACGGTTCTCCCGACGGTCGCGTCACCACCACGTCCTTCTCCACGCGCGTCCCCGTCCACGCGCGTCGCGAACGCACGACGATGCCGTCGCGACGTTCTTCGGATTCGGGAACCAACCCTTCGATCACACGATTCTTGTCGGGGAGATCCAACAGGAACATGCCGGATCGACGGATCACGCGCGCGGTCTCTTCGAGGATCCGTCGATCGTGAGCATCGTCGGGACCGTATCCGAACGACGTGAAGAAACAGGTGATCGCGTCGAACGATGATTCGGCGAAAGGAAGCGCGCGCTGATCCGCGGCGACGTAGAGAGGTCCGGCGGATTTCGAGAGCGCCGACCGGAGCAGCTCACGAGATTGATCGCATCCGACGACGCTGCATCCGATCTTCGACAACGCCCGCGCATGGCGTCCACCACCGCAGGCGAGGTCGAGGATTCTTTGCCGTGGAGCCAGACCGAGCATCGGTACGGCGGTTTCGACTTCGATCGAAGCGGATGCATCGTCCCGTTTGGCGTACACCACCGGGTACCACGCGTTGAACGCCGCCTTCCACCAGTCCATCGGTCAGCGAGGCCGCGCGTCGCGCGCCCGTCGAAGTTCGTCGCGCATCTTGATGCCGGCCTCCCGAATCATGGACTTCCATTCGGCGGGAGCGGCTTTGTCGGCTCCCCAAGGGAACGTCAACGAACGACTCGCGTTGATGATCGCGCCGTGGCCTTTGTCGTCCATGGCGAGAGCGCAGTCGGCGGCGGTTCCACCTTGGGCGCCGTATCCGGGTACGAGCATCCAACTGCGAGCGAGAAGATGACGCAATCGTTTGATCCCGTCCGGATGTGTGGCTCCTACGACCGCTCCAACCGGACCGTAGCCCTCTCCGGGTACCAATCCGGCGAGATCGGTCGCGACGTGTTCGTGAAGCGGATGGCCGTCCACCATGCGGTCCTGGTAGTCCTTGGATGAAGGATTCGAAGTCTTGACGAGCACGAAGATGCCGCCGCCGTGAGGGACCCCGACCTTCAGAAAAGGATCCAACGTATCGCGTCCCATGTACGGGTTGACGGTGACGGCGTCGGCAACCGGTAAAGCTCCGTCGACCGGCGCGAGCCAAGCTTCCGCATACGCGGTCGCCGTGGTTCCGATGTCTCCTCGTTTGATGTCGGCGATCACCGGGATGCCGCGACGCCGGGCTTCTCGGCAATTCTCGATGTAGGCCGCGACTCCGTCGGCATGGTGGATCTCGTAAAACGCGATCTGAGGTTTGACCGCCGCCGCTACATCCCAAAGCGCGTCGATGACCGCGTCGCCGAAACGTCGAAACGCACGAGCCTTCGCGGCGCTCGTCAGGCTCTCCGCCGAGCATCCCGTCGGTAGGACGTCCTTCGGGAGAGCTTCCAAACGGGGATCCAAACCCACGCACACCGTCGAATCGGTTCGTTCGACCGCCCTCGCCAACTTCTCCGCCAACGTCAACGACATAACGACACGAATCTCCGCAAGACGTCCGGTCCGTGCTCGGTCAGATGCGACTCCGGATGAAATTGAACGGCATGCCACCCGGAAGAGACGTCATCGAACCCGAGAACGAGGCTCGGATCATCCTCGGCCGTGGCCGTGATCCGAAGACTCGCGGGCCAATCGGACGTTTCGACCCGCAGCGAATGGTAACGAGCCACCCGAAATCTCGCCGGGAGCCCGTCGAAGAGACCGACATCGCGGTGAACCAACGTACTCGTCCGCCCGTGGACGGGCGATTTCGCCTCGACGGCGGCTCCTCGCTTGTGGGCCAAGAGTTGGTGACCCAGACAAACGCCCAAGATGGGCGAGATACCGGTCCATCGGTCGATGACCGACGACGCTATACCGGATTCTTCCGGCCGTCCCGGTCCCGGAGAAACCACCACACCCGCGAATCCCGAGCGAGTCGCCGCTTCGTAGTTGTTCGCGTCGTTTCTGAGAACTTCGACGTCCGCTCCCGCTTGGATCAGTGAGTGCGCCAAGATGTGGGTGAACGAATCGTAGTTGTCGATCAGGACGAGAGACGGACGTTTCATCGACGGTCCAGGGCTTCGTAGAACGGCAACACGATGTCGTCCAGAACGAGGACTCCTTCGTTCGTCAAGCGAAGAATCGAACCTTCCCTTTCGGCGAGTCCTTTTTCCATCGTGGAATTTAAATGACTTTGAATCGAATCTGAAACGTCGATACCCGTACGACGACGTATGGATTCCAAGTCGACGCCTTCCCGTGTTCTGAGTCCCGAAGTGAGAAGATCGAGATAGTCCTCCTTCGGCCCCAACGTTTCCTCTTCCGCTCGAACGTCGTGACCATCGAGCGCCGCCGAGGTCCACGCCTTTATGTCTTCGATTTCCTTCCAACGAACGGAACCTTCCCTTCCGTACGCTCCGGGACCGACGGCTTCGTAGTCCTCGTTTCTCCAGTAAACCTTGTTATGGAGAGATTCCGCCCCCGGAACGCTGAAGTTCGAGACTTCATACCAACGGAGTCCCTTAGCCCCCGTCGCCTCAACCGCCGCATGGAACATGTCGGCCGCCAAATCCTCATCCTGGGATTCGTAGAGACCGCGACGTCGTCGATCCGTCCAAACCGTTCCGTCTTCGTACTGCAGGCAATAAAGCGAAAGGTGTTCGGGTTCGAACGACAAGACTTCGTCGAGGTCTCTCTTCCAATCGTTCAACGATTGATGGGGCTGACCGTAGATCAGATCCAAGTTGAATCGACGGATGCCGTGTCGACGAACCAACTCGACGGCCTCGGTGACATCCGATGGACTATGAAGACGTCCCATTTCCTTCAGCCGTCGAGGGTCCATGGATTGGACGCCCATGCTGACTCGGTTGACGCCTCGTGCCGCGAGAACCGGCATGACGGCATGGACGGCGGTTCCGGGATTGACTTCGACGGTCCATTCGTACCCCTCAGCCAGACCCGCGCGTTCGGCGATGGCATGGAGGAGGCGATCGAGAAGAACCGGTTCGAGAACGCTCGGAGTCCCTCCCCCGATGTAAATCGTGTCGAGGGGGCGACGGTTCGGCCGTCTGAGCAATTCGGTCGTGACGGCATCGACGAATCGAGCTCGGTCGTCGTAACCTGATCCTGCCTTCGAGTTGAATGCGCAGTAGAAGCACTTCTGCTCGCAGTACGGCACATGGACGTACAGGCTGGTCATGGGCCGAGGGTAGCAGTCCGCGTTTCGAGGCGTCTCTCTAGGTATGAGTATAGAGTGTCTTTCTTGTTCGCCTTCTTACACCCCGGTCGGATTGTGGAAACCGAACCGTGGACATCCATAAACCCCGATTTGGTCGCGTGTTACGGCAAAAAGCAGCCATCTTTACGGATCCTCGGGGACGTAGAAATCCGGATCGATTTTCCACGGAAAACCGCATCGTCTCCGGGAGGAGATTGCGGGATTTCTTCGTTGCCGGGGAAACACGGGGCCTCTCTCCCCGAGGTTTGGCTCGGTTGTTGGGGTCGATGTTGCCGAACCTCTCCCCTATTCAGGGGGCCGTTCCCGGAGAGCCGGGCGTTGCCGGTTGCATCGTGGAGAACCGAGGCCGACGCGAGATCCGGTTGTTCGACCCCTCCCCTGCGCCGGAGCGATGCCCCCTAGCCGCGGTTCAGGATTTGGTTGAGGCGCCGGATCGACTCGACTTCGATTTGCCGGACGCGCTCGCGGGTCAGCCCGACCTCCGCACCGATTTCCTTCAGGGTCATCGGCTCGCGTCCCGAGAGACCGTACCGAAGCTTCAGAATCGTCGACTCTCGTTCGTCCATGCGGTCGAGCAGTTCTCGGAGCTTCTCGAGCTGGTTTTGCTCGAGAATGACCTCGTCGGGCCGGCGTTGAGAATCGTCGGCCAATGAATCGACGTCGGTTTCGGTTTCTTCACCCGGGGCGGACATCGACGCTTGGGTCGTTTCGATGGCGCGTTGAATCGCCGGGACGTTGTCGGCGGGAAGACCCATTTCGGCCCCGAGCTCTTCATTCGTGGGCTGGCGACCGAGACGGTCCGCCAACGTCATTTGGGCTTGGTGGAGCTTGCCGATCAGTTCCACCATGTACGACGGAATGCGCACCGTCTTGGAGGAATTGATCAGCGAACGGCGAATCGACTGCTTGATCCACCACGTCGCGTAGGTTGAGAAACGGCAACCGGCATCCGGATCGAATTTCTCCACGGCCTTCAGAAGTCCGAGGTTGCCCTCGGCGATCAAGTCCATGAAGCCGAGACCGCGATTTACGTAGCGCTTCGCGATGTTTACCACCAACCGAAGGTTGGCGCGCACCATGACTTCGCGGGCTTCCGCGTCGCCTTTACGGATGCGCTTCGCGAGATCGATCTCTTCCGAGGCTTTCAGAAGGCCGACTTCATTGATCTCGCTCAGGTAGACGTCGAGGATTCCCTCGGAACTCATCGCGAACCTCCACGGGTGCTCGACGCGAGGAGATTCGACGGAGGGGCCTCAGCACGGCCATCGCGGCCGTCGCGAACAGGATCTTCAGATCCAGCCACGGCGACCAGGTGCGTAGGTATCGGAGATCCCACGCGAGACGATCCCGGATGGACGTATCGCCGATGCGACCCGCCACCTGAGCCAACCCCGTCAAACCCGCTCTCACGAGCAGTCGTGTTGGATATTTCGGCAGGTCGCGGGTGAAACTTTCGACGAATTCGGGACGTTCGGGGCGAGGCCCCACGAGAGACATGTCGCCCCTAAGGACATTCCACAATTGCGGCAGCTCGTCGATCCACAAAAGGCGCAGGTATTTCCCGAGACGCGTCATGCGCGGATCACCGTGCGTCGGCCAAACGGGAACGCCGTCCGGCTCGGCGTCGACACGCATGGTTCGCACCTTGTGGATCGTGAAACGCCGACCACCTTCCGTCACGCGGACCTGGCTGTAGAAACCCGGCCCCGGCGAGGTGATTTTCACGAGCGCGGCGGCGAGAAGAACCACCGGGAGAGCGACGACACCGAGCAGGACGGCGCCGAAGACGTCTCCGGCGCGCTTGTAGAAGCGTCGCCAGCCGTAAATCGGCGCACGCGGGAAGGCTTCGGGGTCGATCGTCTCGTTCACGGCGTCATCCTAGAGCGGCGGTCGTCCGACGGAAGCGTTGAAGACCGGGACGGAACCCGGCTAGATTCCTCCGCCCCACGAGCGCGTGGTGATGCGTGATGGTTGACGGTTCGTCCAAGCCCGGTGGTTCCCCCACCTCCCTCGAACAGGTGTTTTCCGAAGCGGACTTTCTTCCCCTTCTTGCGGAGAGGATCCGTCCCGTCCTCGAGGTTTGCGACCACGCCGCGTCTTCCGGCGGCGGCGCGATGTTGTCGAGCGCCATCGTTTCCACCCTCGAAGACAGGGCTCGCCAACTCGAGACCTTCCTCGACGACTTCGATGCTCGGTCGAATCGGACGTTCGCCCCGTTCACCGAAGTCGTGGCGTCGGTGCAGGTGTTCGCGTCGACGGCCTACACGTTGCACCATCTTCTCGCGCGTTTGCCGAGTTACGCGTTGCACGAACCCGCCGCCTACCTCGACGCATTCCTTCCGGCATCGAAGAAGGCCACCTCCTTCGTTCAAGGCGCCTTGCGTTCTCTGCTCACCGGATTGGTAGTCGAAGCGAAGCGAATCCTCGGAGACGCGTATCCGAAGATCGTCGATCGTCTCGTGGAGCCACCGATCAAGCCCGCTCGGTTTCGACTCCCCCGCAATCTCGATCTTTCGACGTCCTTGTCGGACCGCGACAAGGTCGCCGAACTCGCGGCGCAGTATCTCGGACACCTTCGCACACTCGACGGGTTGTCGACGTGTTCGTCGTTCGACGATCTCGAGGCGATGCGTCGCTACGTGCTCGACGTCAGCGACGAAGAGCAGTGCCGATACTTCGGCGCCCGTATCCACAATCTCCAGTCGATGTACGACACCTTCCTCAAGTCGACGGCCGTCGAGGCGTCGGACGGCGACCTGAAGGTGTTTCGTGGTCACGTATCGCTCACCCTACATCTCGTCGAGTGCATGACGGGGCTCGTTCGTTTCTACGAGAAGCACGAAAACGACATCCGGAACGAACAGACGAAAGCGCTCGTATCCGGGCTCGTCGAAAAACCCGGTCTTCTCGACGCGATTCTCAATTTCTGTCTGCTTCACGCGCACCGATGCCTGCGGGCGGGAAAGCCCGTCGTCGAAAGACTCATCGCACGCTACACGTCGCAGTCGCGCGTCGTCGTCGCGATTCCGGACGGCGTAACGCTGCACGCGCGGCCCGTCGCATTGATCGCGAAGGTCGTCGCGCATCACGGCACCCCGGTCGACATGGAGATCGGCGCGACCAAGGTGTATGCGGGCTCCATGTTGCGCGTTCTCATGGCGGTCGGATCCAATCCCACCGCTCGTTCCGTCGCCTTCGTCGGCGACCGAGCTCCCGTCGACGATCTCGTCGCCCTCTTCGCCGCGCGGCTCGGCGAGGACGGCGCCGGATCTCTTCCGCGTTCGCTTTCCTACCTCGGAGTCTGAAGATGTTGATCGGAGTGATCGCTTCCACGCAGAAGGAACTTCCGAGAGAGGCGCTCGACGCCCTGCGCGGCGTCGATTGGATCGTGCACTGCGGCCGCGTCGGCGACCCCGCCGTCATCGATCGCCTTTCGTGTCTCGCGCCCGTGACGGGGGTTCGCGCCGACGTCGACTCCCCGGAAGCCGTCCCCTTCCCCGCGGTGCTGTTCAAGAAATGGGCGGGCGCGGGAGTGCTCGTGCTCCCCGAACTCGGCGATCCGAACGATCCGTTCCCCGCCGCGCGGCGTGAGATCGAGAAGTCGGCTCCCCGCGTCGTGATCTACGGAGGTGAACCGAAGGCCGGGCATGTTCTCATCGACGGCCGTTTGTTCGTGTCTCCGGGTTGCGCGGTGGAGGCGGACGGATCGATCGGGACGGTCGCACTCATCGGCCTCGAGGGAACCGTGGCGCGGGCCGAGATCGTTCCGCTGGCCGGCGATCCCGACGCGGAATGACGAAAGTCGACGCCGCCTAAAGTTGACGTGGGGCCGATTCTCGGCCCCTTCCGGAAGCTCCCGCTCCGGTCGCGGCGACCGCGACGACGAGTGTTCCCGCCGCGAGACGGCGCAGAAAGTCGACGGTGCTTTCGGGGGGTGTTCCGTCCGGTAGAAGGCCCTGGAGCGGCCCCCCCATGCACTCGGGTGCCATCCATCCGGCCAGAAACGGCATGAGCACCAAGAAACAGGGTGCGGCCGCACCGGGGATGACTAGAGTCGACAGGACGACCCAGGGTGCGAGTTGAAGGACCCACCAAGCGATGCCCGGTAGGGCCGCCGTGGCGGCACTTGGCTCCGAAAGAGCCGAAAGGACCACAAGTCCCGGCAGCGCCACACACAGAGGCGCGATGAGCGCACATGCGAGCCGGGCAAGCGTGGCCCTCCATGGTTGGTGGGGCCAAATTGGGAGCTCGCGGCTGTCGCGAGCCATTCGAACGGCCCACCCCACCAGGATCAGGACCTTGGCGAGCCCATCGAAGTAGGAACGCGGTCCTTCGGATCCCCCAACCGGATCGGGGAGGCACGAGGCTCCGAGGAGCATCGCAGGGGTGAGCGCGGCGAGCCAGACCCACGGCCCTTGTCGCCATTCGGCGCGCCACCACCAGGTAAAGGTTCCCATGCTGTTAGTATAAACGAGCGGAGCGTTGGGCCCGGGCATTGTTTCACGTGAAACATCCCGTCCGCGAACCCCCTGAGTGGGGCCCGAGTGTGAGAGGAACACGGTGGACCATGTCTCAGCCCCCATCGACGAAACTTGTGGCGGTGGTCGGCGTCGGGGCGCGTCGAGGGCGGCGGTTGACCTGTGCCGCGCTCCGTTCCGCCGCGGTGCTGGCGGGCGCCGACGTGGCGATAGCGGCTTCCCATGGGGAGACACGAAGGATTGTTTCACGTGAAACAGCCGGAGCGTCGGCCGATGTGTTGTTCGGGGTGGTCGATCGCGACGAAGCCGGAGCTCCGGAGCTGCTTGCGGCGGCCAAACGGGTCGTCGTGACCACTTGGGGGGCGGCCGACGTCGAAGCGCAGGTCGACGAGGTCTTGGGCCGCCTCTTCGATGACCACGGTTTTCCGGGGGACGTGGTTTCGTTGGTGTTCCACGAGCCGAATCTGGACGCGAAGATGGTGAAGAGCCTCGCGCGTATCGATCGCTTGCCCTTCGGCGGCCGTGTTTATTGCGCCGGGGCGTTCTCCCGGGCGTACCATGAGGCCGCAGCAGGAGGCCGTGTGCCTCAGGTGGTCGTGGGCGAAGAACCCGCGTTGGCGATGTTCGCGGAACTTTGGATGGAACTTAGACTATGAGCAACAAACTCGGTCGCGGCCTCGACAAGCTCTTCGCGGGCGCGAAGGCGAAGGTCGAGGCGGCGGAAGCCGCCCCGGTCGTCGAGGCGCCCAAGGCGCCCACGGTGGTCGTCCAGCCCGCGGGCGGCGAGCCCGCACGCATCCCCCTTTCGAAGATCGACCCGAATCCGTGGCAGCCTCGGCGAGACTTCCGAGCCGACGAACTCGACGATCTCGTGACGTCGTTGCGCGAGAACGGGCTCCTTCAGCCGGTGACGCTTCGCCGGCGAGCCGATCGGTTCGAGATCATCGCGGGGGAGAGGCGCGTGCGTGCGGCACGTCTACTAGAGTGGACGTCGATTCCGGCTCTCGTGCGCGAAGCCGACGACCGGGAGATGTTGCAACTCGCCATCCTCGAGAATCTTCAACGATCCGATTTGAACCCCATGGACGTCGCCGCGGCCTACCGTCGTCTCATGGAAGAGTTCCGCCTCACCCAGGAAGAGGTGTCGAAAAAGGTGGGTTCATCGCGCTCCCAAGTCGCGAACACGCTGCGCCTTCTCGACCTGCAGGCGGAGATTCGCGTCATGTTGTCCAAAGGGGAGATCACCGCGGGAGCCGGACGTGCGCTTCTCGCGTTCGACGATCCGCGTCGTCGGCTCGAACTCGCCCGTCAAGTCGTCGCGGGCTCCTTGACCGTACGGCAACTCGAAGAGCTCGCGCAGTCGACGCGCAAGCCGTCGGTGCGGCCTCCCGGCCCGCGTCCTTCGGCGCCCGACATCGTCGAACTCGGCAACTCCATCGCGCGGGCGATCGGCATGAAGGTCGCGATACGCGGGAATGCGGATCGCGGCACCATGACGATTCGCTATGGAGACAAGAGGCAACTGGACGCGCTGTGGCGCGCGTTCTCGACGAAGCCGGTGCCGAAGCCGCGTCCCATCGACGAGGACGAGGACGACACGATCGTCACGTGACGCGCGACGTTCGCACGGTCGGGGCGGCATCCGGTGAACGGATGGCGCTTCCGGGCGGTACCGAATCGAGCAGCCACACGTTGCTGCCGATGGTCGACCCCGCTCCGACTTCGATGTCTCCGAGCAAGGTGGCGCCCGCGTAGATCGTGACGTGGTCGCCCACGTTGGGGTGGCGCTTCAATCCCTTGACCGCGTGACCTTCGGAGTCCTTCGGAAACGATTTCGCTCCGAGCGTCACGCCCTGGTAGATCTTCACGTGGGACCCGATGACGCAGGTTTCGCCGATCACGACGCCGGTCCCGTGATCGATGAAGAACGAGCCTCCGATGGATGCACCCGGGTGAATGTCGATTCCGGTCGCGCCGTGCGCCCATTCCGTCAACATCCGGGGAACGAGTCGAACACCTTGCTCGTGGAGGGCGTGGGCGACGCGTTGAATCGCGACCGCGACGATTCCGGGATAAGCGAGGATGACTTCGTCTTCGGAACGCGCGGCGGGGTCGCCCTCGAACGCGGCGACGACGTCGGACATGAGAAGCTCGCGAACCCCGGGGAGCGCGGTTTCGAAAACGCGGACCACGTGTTCGGCGTCGATGTCCGTTCCGTGTGAGGCGCGTTCGATTTGGTGAAGGAGCCGCGTGCGGAGGGCACGGATCCGGCGCCCGGTCTCCGATGCGAGATGATCGGGGTGGAGAGGCCCACCCCCGAAGTAGCCGGGAAAGAAGAGCGCGAGGACGTCCTTCGCGACGGCGGCCACCTCGTCGCGGGATGGAAGCATCGTCGGTCCCTCGAGATTGACGCCGCCATGCGTCCTGTAGGACAGGAGCAGTGCGTCGACGGCGGGATCGTTCGCTTCGGGGGAGATCATGATCTTCCTTCTTCTTATCGGAAATACGGACGAGCGGATGATCGGTCTCCGCGTCGCGTCACGCAGGAGGCATGAAAAAAGGGCACCGCGTCGGCGGCACCCTTTTTATCCGACTTGCGACGAAGGTTTACTTCTTCGCGGGTTCGGCTTCCGGCATCTTGACGGCCGGCGGGAAAGGAGTCTCGGGCGGATTCGCGATCGCGCCTTCGACGGACACGCTCTTGATCTTGAAAGGGTTCTTGATGCGGATCGCGTTTCCGGCGTCGCCGTCGGCGGCGAGCATGTCGCGGAGCACCTTGAGGCTCGCTTCATCCGTAACGCGCGCGAAGATCGTGCCGTAGCCGAACGCGGGTTCTTCCGCGTACACGGCGAGACGCGAGGCGCTGTCGCCTCCGGTGTTCCAGTCCTGCACGGCGACGATCGAGCCGGCCGCGTAGGGGAGGCTGTTCGCTTCGTCGCGCACGGAGTAGCCGATGTCCTTCGTGCCGTCGTCGTCGCGGTTGTCCGGCGTGACCTTCGTCATCGGATCCGCGAATTCGAGGCCGACGTTCACCGCGGTCTGACCCGCGGCGGTGTTCGACTTGAGGTTGCCGCGGCGGAACGAGGAGAACGAGGTGCCCGGGTAGTACCCGTCCTTCGCGAGCTTCACGAAGTTCGCGACATGGAACGGAGCCACCGAGCTGTAGAACTCGCCGATGACGATCTTCTTGCCGTCTTCGAGTTCGATGACGGCCTTCAAACCCGGATCGGCCTTGCCGACCGCGTTGAAGGGATTCTTCTCAAGGAACGCGACTTGCACGGCGGCGTGGTCGGCCAAAAGCTCGACGGCCGATTTTCCGGTCTCGGTGCCGGCGCCCGCGGGCGGACGCGACGGGAACTTGTTCCACACCGAAGCGGGGAACGAAGCCTTGAGCTCGTTGCAGAAGGCCATGCAGTCCTTCCACCCCTTGAGCTTCGTCGCGCCGTCGAGAGCGTCCTCCGCGAGATCGCGATGGGCGCACGCGAGGGCGAACAGACGCGCCGCTTCGCTCGGCGTGCCTTGCGTGCGCGCCTTCGCTTCGTCGAGAACGGCGATGCGCTCTTCGGGGCGCTTCGTCGTGTTGGCTCCGATTTCGAGAGCGCGCGCGACGTCGTCCAGCTTCGCTTCCTTCGACGAGCCGATCATGTCCTTGCCGATCAGCACGCCGGCCAACACCGCGCCGCAGACGAGGAGCATCGTGACGTAGTGCAGCGGGCGTTCGCTGACGTCGTCGACGAAACGTTCCCAGGCATCCTGCTTCGCCTGAGGCATGGCGGACGGGACTTCGGGTGAATTCATGGCGGTCTTGTCGGTCATGTTCGGCTCACTCCGACGTGACGTCGATCGTCAGCGTCGAATTTCTCGTTCCGAGTGAAATGGAGAGGACGCACTTCGCCGAGCCCTTTCGGAAGAGCATCGACGCCGAAGCGTCCTCACGCTTCTCTTCGGTCAGCGTCCAGCCGTAAGGCTGTAGGGGCATGTTGGCGCGGTAGAAACCCACCACGTCGTCTCCGGCGACCGGTCCCGAGTACTCGAGGCGGCCGACGCGGACCCCGCCGCGTTCGTAGGTGAATGATCGGTTCCCGAGGGTGATGATCTGCAAACCTTCCGGAACCGGAATATCGTCGAATTGGCTTCGGGCGATGGAGACCGATCGCGTCGGGTCGAGGGTCGTCGTGCCGTGTTGCACGGTTTCACAGCCCGCGACGGCGAACAGCGCGGCGGCGAACACGATGAGACGCTTCATGGCAGGCTCCAAAGGGGCATGGGCAGTCATGTTACGGAAACGGCGCGTCCGCCAAAAGTTGCGGCGGTTTCCACCTTTCGGATCCCTCCTGTAGGATGGAGACGGAAGCGCACATCCCGGCGGGGCGGGCCCCCCGGGGCGAAGGATGACGGATGCTGAATGATCCGACTCTGGTGCTGAACCGATCGTGGGTGGCGATTACGACGACGACCGTTTGGTCGGCGTTGGGGTTGGTGTGTCGGGGGGCCGCGAAGGTCATCGAGCCCGAGACGTGCATCACGCACGATCTGCGTTCTTGGTCCGATCTACGGCCGAAGGACGGGGAACCCTCGATTCGGACCGTGCGCTCCGCCATCCGTGTCCCCGAGATCATCGTCCTCACGGAACACGACAGTCCGCCCCGTCGAAGTGTGCCTTTTTCCCGTAGAAATCTCTACCGTCGCGACGGCTACCGATGCCAGTACTGCGGCAAAGGGCAGTCGGCGGCGGAGCTCTCGATCGACCACGTGGTTCCGAGAAGTCGCGGCGGTCGCACCACGTGGGACAACTGCGTGTTGTCCTGCATCCCGTGCAACGTGAAAAAGGGGAGTCGGCTCCTCAACGAAGCGGGAATGTCGTTGGTCGCCTCTCCGGGGAAGCCCGTTTGGAGCCCCTGCCTTCTCGTCAACAAAGCCAATCGTCGTCCGTCGTGGATGCAATTCGTCAGTGACGCGTATTGGGGCGTCGAGTTGGAGCACGACGACTAGGTATGGTGGCGGATGTGGTTTGATCCACTACCTATTGAATCTTGCCGCGTCTTTCTCCACCGTTGCCATCCGCGGGGGGCGCGCGTTCAACGTGTCGGTCGGCTCTCCGGGAAACGCGTCCACCACGCCTCGTAGGCGGCTCGCGCATCCACCAGGAACGCATCGACCACGGTCCGTAGGGCCTTTCCGAAAAGATCGGCGGCCGCGTCTTTCCGATTGCCGATCGCGGAACCGCTGCCCTTCTCGACGGCTTCGTACGCCTTGTCGAGATAAACCCGGCCGTCGAGGTCCGAAAAAATGAAGCGCAGGGCCACATGGGCCTCGACCGAAGACGCGGGAAGGATCGGTATCAGCGTCGAGACCCCCTCGGTGTATCCGAGCCGCGCATGGTCCACGACGATGTCGATCCTGAGCGACCGACTTCCTTCGAAGAGGCTCGCCGATCGGACCAATCCGGCGTCGCGAGCGTCCCGACCGACGACCCGAAGGACCCCTTCGATCAGCGGAACGCGGAAGTCCTGATCGGCGACGGTCGACTCGCCGAGAAACGACGAGGCCCCCTGTTCCCGGAGCGGCCGCCGATCCGCCCTAAGTCTCACGACCGCATCTCCCAAGGGCGCCGACCCGAGGCGCACGGACGTCGGGATGCAGTGGTCGCGTGCGAGATCCATGGGCTTCGACGCGCACGACATCGGAACCGAAACGGCAAAGAGCGTCAAAACCGCGCCGACGAATGAAAAAACACGGTGTTTCGGGCGATCGGAGAAACAGGATCGGGGCGTCGTGCGTTTCATGGGGAGCCGAGGATCCTGTAACATATTCGAGGAACCTCCGAACACGGCGCTTGCCATTCGCATCACCATGAAGAACGCCTTTGCCTCGTGCGTGGCCGTCCTGCTCCTCGTGAGCGGCGCGGTTCTCGGTCAGATTCCGACGATGACGGGCCGCCAAATCGGTCGTTGGGGTACCCAGATCGGCCCCGAGGCACCGTCTCCCGTCGAATGGACGCTCGATTTCGGTGAGCAGTCCACCTTGGCCGCTTCGAACCCGGGGTGGCGAGCGTGGAGCGCGGCTCATGCGGGGTGGACGCTCCTCTCCGATCCGCGCACCGGACAACCGTGGCGGGCGTTCGGCCCCGGCATCCCGGTGACGCGTGAGGCCCCCACCGAATCCGATGTCCGGACCGCGACCGAAGCCATGCTCCGGGAGTTGGCTCCGACCATCGGCATTTCTCCGACCGCGTTCCGATTCACCACGGCGGTGCAGGCGGGCGCGATCTGGTACGTCGACTTCGGTCAGTACGTCGGCGAAGCCCGCGTCATCGATTGCGGTCTCGGCTTCCGCGTTCATGAAACGGGCAAGCTCGTCATGTGGGGCGGGCGTTTCGTCTCCGACCACGGTCTCGATGACAAGGCGACGGTGTCTTTCACCGACGCCCGGGACTCCGCGAAGCGGTTCCTCTCCGGAATGGGTTACTTGAGCGACGAGACGGTGCTGACCCCGCACTCCGAACGTCTCGCCGTCCACGTGGTCGAAGATCGCATCTCGCGGGAAGGCCGCCTCGTGTGGGACTTCTCGTGGCACTCGGCGCGTCCGGACGCGACGTGGATCGTCCGCGTCGATGCGAAGGACGGATCCATCGTCAAGTGGTGGAACGACGACCGCATGTGCGCGTTGCACGGTCATGGACACGAGCACGGCGCGACCTGCACTCACGACACGGACGAAGATCGCGGCACGACGACCGATACGCCGTCGCCGCTGGCTTCGATCTTGTGGTTCGCGTCGTTCTCGGGCGTGACATCGGGAACGGTGCACGACGGCGTCGCCCCCGATCAAGCCCCCGTCGTGCGGAACTTCCCCTATGTGCGACTCAACGCCGGTGGCGCGACCGTCACGGCGGACGTCGCGGGCGCCTACTCGTATACGGGAGGCGCGGCCTCCATCACGGTGACGTCGGGACTCGACGGCGCGTACATCACCACGAACAACTCGGCGACGGGCGGCGCGCAAGCGTCGTTCACCGGAACCGCGACGACGGGCGTGCTCGACGTCACGTGGACCGACGCGATCTCGCAACTGGCGGAGCGCGACGTCTACTTCTTCGGAACGAAGATCCGCAACTACATCAAGGCGATGAATCCGGCGGAAGTGCTTTTCGACACGCCGATCGTCGCCAACATCAACGTCACCGGAAACTGCAACGCGTTCTACAGCCCGTCGGCGCAGTCCATCAACTTCTATCCTCCGGGCGGCGGCTGCATCAACACCGCGTATTCGGGGAGCGTGGTCGAACACGAATACGGTCATCACGTGACGACCCGCATCTACGCGTCGCACGGGTTCTCGGTGCCCGGCCATCTCGGCGAAGGCTTCTCCGATGCGCAGGCCGCGGCCGTCGAAAACAACCCGCTGATCGGGCTGGGATTCCAAGGTGTCGGCACGATCATCCGCAACGCGGACAACACGTGTCAGTATCCGACGTCCTGCGGGACGGCGATCCATGCCCGCGGCCAACTCATCGCGGCCTGTGTGTGGCACACCCGCGTGCAGTTCTCGAACGCGTTCGGGGCGGCGGGTCGGACACAACTCGATCAGATGTTGTGGCGTCATCTCCACGGATCGCCGCAGTCGGAGCCCGAGTCGTTGCTCGACTTCCTGATTCAGGACGACAACAACGCGAATTTGAACGACGGGACGCCCAACCTGATGAAGTTCCATCAGGGTTTCACGGTGCAACACGGAGTTCCGTTCCCGCTTCAGGGCGCGACGATCACCCACCTTCCGACTCCGAACACCTACGATCAAAACGCCCCCGTCGTCGTACGCGCCACGATCGTGGGTGGCAACGGATCGACCGTGACCGGGGCGTCGTTGTGGCGCAACGTGAGTGGCGGTGCCTTCACGTCTTCGGTGATGACCAACATCGGCGGCAACACGTGGCAGGGCACCATCCCGGTGCAAGCCGCGGGCGCGAATGTGGCGTATTACTTGACCGCGACGACGAGCGTCGGCCTCGCGGCGACGTCACCGGAAGGGGCGCCGACCGCGGCGTACTCCTACCGTACCGGGCGACAGATCCCGATTTTCTCGGACGACATGGACGGAGTCGACACGGGTTGGACGACGGCGGCGACCCAGGGAACGAGCGACTGGCAGTGGCAAGCGCCGGGCAATCCGAATCACGCCTGGGATCCGGCGACGGCGTTCAACGGAACCCGTGTACGCGGTACGGATCTCTCCGCGGCGGGATTCAACGGCAATTACGCCAACAACGTCAACACCACGCTGACGTCGCCCGCCATCAACTGCACGGGTAAGACCGGCGTCACGGCGACCTTCCGCCGTTGGTTGACGGTGGAGACTTCCACGTACGACTTCGCACGGGTGCAAGCGAACGTGAACGGCGGGGCTTACACGACTTTGTGGAACAATCCGAACACCGGCGACACCATCGATACGACATGGGTCGAGCAGTCGGTGGAACTCGGCACGACCGTCAACAATCAGCCCGACGTCCGCGTTCGATTCAACCTTCAGTCCGATACGTCCGTGACGCGCGGAGGGTGGACCATCGACGCGTTCCGCGTCGATGCGTTGTTGCCGACGCCGCCTCTCGCGTCCGTCGGGTCGAACATCGGTGGGCAAATCGGAACCGTTCGAGTCTCCGGGCTCGCCGGAGACCAGATCTTCCTCCTCGCGGATATCGTGACCTCACCGACCTACTACGACGGCGTGGGGACGCTGTCCATCAACGCCGCGTCGGGTTCGGCGCTCTTGCTGATCCCGGGCACCGTCGTTCTCGACGCGAGCGGCGTCTATGACCTCGTGTTCCCGGTGCCCGCGGCTCCGGGTTTGACGGCGTACTTCCAGGCGTTGTTGGTTCCGTCCGCCAATCCCGTCGGCAGGATCGTTTCGAATCTGCTGCCGTTCACCATTCAGTGATTTCGCGCGAACGACTTCACTCGCTCGCAGTGTTCGTTTTGGCCGTCGTCGTCCACTCGTGGACGGCGACGCTTCCTTTTCAGCTCGACGATTATGCGCTGCTTCCCGGGATAGGAACGGAACTCGGCATCGACGACGGCGCGGCGAAGGATCGCGCGCAGGAAATGTTGGCGCTCGCCGAAGCGGGTGATGCGCCGCCGAGGTATCTCTACCGACCCGTCGCGTGGCTGTTTTGGTGGACGTTGATGCAACTGAACGGATCGTTCGCCGATCCTTTCTGGTTCCACGTCGGCTTCCTTTTGATCCACGGGTGCGTCGCCGTACTTCTCCACCGAATCTTGTTGCGGCTGTGCAGCCCACGCGGCGCGTTGCTCGGAGCGGTATGCGCAGCCATCCTGCCGGGTGGTATTCAAGCCGTGTCGTGGACGGCCGCCACCGGCGCAGGG